>USLO01000012.1 GCA_900555515.1 uncultured Collinsella sp. | reverse complement strand
AGCAATGATGCTCTCTTTGAGATGCTCAGCGCATTCGGAAAAGAAAAAGGATACAAGACCGGTTATATTATGTGGCCGATCCGTAAGGCTGTTTCCGGAAAAAAGATGACACCGAGCGGAGCGACAGAGCTGATGGAGGTACTTGGAAAAGAAGAGTCCATTGCCCGCATCAAAAAAGGTATTGAATTACTCAGCAAATAAAAGGGTATTTATGGAAAAAAGATACAATGATTCCCAGGTGAAGGCAATCGGACATTTTAACGGTCCGTGCCTTACCCTGGCAGGTCCAGGCTCCGGAAAGACAGCGGTCATTACGGAGCGGACAAAAAACCTGATCACAAAATATCATGTGAATCCGTCCAATATTTTAGTGATTACTTTTACAAAAGCGGCAGCATTGGAAATGAAGACCCGTTTCTTAAGTCTGATGGGAAACGGTTCGTATCCGGTCACATTTGGAACATTCCACGCCGTCTATTTTAGCATTTTAAAGCATGCATACAATTACAATGCAAATAATATCGTCCGGGAAGAACAAAAGTATGCGCTTATGCGTGAACTTGTCCAAAAACACCGTCTTGAGTATGAGGATGAAACGGAATTTGTATCATCCATTCTTGGAGAGATCAGTATGGTAAAAAATACAGGAGTCTCCATCGAACATTACTATTCCACGAACTGTGCTGAAAATATATTTCGAAGAATTTATGGAGAATATCATGAATATCTGCATCAGCATAAACTGATCGATTTCGATGATATGCTCGTTTATACTTATGAGCTTTTCAGGGAGCGAAAAGATATTTTATCGGCATGGCAGAGAAAGTTTCAGTACATCCTTATTGATGAGTTTCAGGACATTAACAAGATACAGTTTGATATTGTTAAAATGCTTGCAGCACCGGAAAATAATCTGTTTGTCGTGGGAGATGATGACCAGTCCATCTATCGTTTCCGTGGGGCAAGACCGGAGCTTATGCTGCATTTTAAAGACGATTATCCGGAGGCAGAGCAGATTTTACTGGATACCAATTACCGTTCACAAAAAGAGATCGTGGAGGCATCACTCCGTCTGATCGGATGTAATAAGGAACGTTTCCAAAAGAAGATTCAGGCGAACCAGGAGGCAGGAGAACCGGTTGAGTATGCAGTGTTTAAAAGCCAGAGGGAAGAGATCGCCAAAATTATCTGGGATAAAAATAACGACATCGGCATCCATGCGATGCACCAGGCCGCACAGCTCTTCAACCTTACCGGAACCGATAAACGATTTTGGATACGGCTTAACCAGACGCTGTGACAAACGCGCCACGCACTGGGCGCCAGCCGTATGGGCCAGGCGCTCAAGCTCGTCAAGCGAACGATCGAGCGGCCATGCATTGTCGCGCCACTCAACACCAACTAATATGGCACGCTCGGGCTCGGGTGCCGTGGGAACAAGGGGGAAACGGGCCATTAGGCAGCCTCAATACGATGCAGGATGTCCTCAACGACCTCATCGATCGTAAACTCGTCCATATCAAACCACACGATACGGTCATCGCGCTTAAACCACGAAAGCTGACGCTTGGCATAACGACGCGAACGCATCTTAATGAGCTCGCGAGCCTCATCCATGCTCATCACGCCATTAAAAGCATCGATAATCTCTTTATAGCCAATTGCCTGCATCGACGTCAGGGCATCTCCCAGCCCCTGGTCCATCAGACCGCGAACCTCATCGACAAGACCCTGTTCAAACATCAGATCGACACGTAGGTTAATGCGCTCGTAGAGAACCTCGCGATTACGCGTCAGACCAAACCATAGAGCATGATAATGCTCGCGCGGAACACTAAACTGACTTTTTTGCTGTGCATAGGAGATACCATCATCGTGCATTTCGAGCGCACGAATCACGCGGCGAACATTATGGGGGTGGATGACCGCAGCGGACTCGGGGTCACGCTCGGCAAGCAGGGCATGCAGTTCTTCCTCACCAATACGCTCGGCAAGCTCCTGATAGCCCGCACGGCGATCGTCCTCAAGTTCGCCCGAGGGAAAGTCCATCTCATCGAGGGCGGCCTTGAGATACAGCCCCGTACCTCCGCAAAAAACCGGCAGGCAACCCGAACCAAGGAGACGTTCAACATGCGCGCGAGCGTCAGCCTGATAAAGCGCAGCAGAATATGCCACACCCGGCTCTACAATGTCGACGAGACGCAGCGGCGCCGTACACTCATCGGGCGCCATCTTTGCGGTACCGATGTCCATGCCGCGATAGATTTGCATCGCATCGCACGACAGCACTTCGGACGAAAGACGAGCGGCCAAACGGTCGGCAACATCACTCTTACCAGCCGCCGTCGGACCGACGATCGCGACGGCGGAAAGACCTGCCCCGGGAGAAACCATTAGCGCGGCTCGCCCACAACGGAGCCGGACAAATACCAGGTCTTGGCAACGTCAACGTCAACATCAACGATCTTGCCAACAAGCTGATCGATGCTGTAGCCCTCGGGGATGGGCGCATGAACGGTCTGATTCTTAGGACTCTTGCCCAGCAGGACCGCGTCGTTCTTTTTACTCGTTCCCTCAATGAGCGCCGGAACCACAGTATGAAGCTCACCCTGGTTATACTCGTGTGCCGTGGTCTCGATAACCTTAACCAGGCGGTTGAAACGCTCGAGAATAACCTCATGCGGCGTAGGATCGTCAATCTCTGCGGCCGGGGTACCGGCGCGCTTGGAATAAATGAAGGTATAGGCCTGGGCATAGCGAACCGTCTCGGCAAGCGAGAGCGTCTGCTCAAAGTCTTCTTCAGTCTCGCCCGGGAAGCCAACGATAATGTCGGTCGAGAGTGCGATATCGGGCATACGGTTGCGAATGCGATCGACCAGGTCCAAATAGTCCTCGCGTGTATAACGGCGATTCATCTCTTTGAGGATCCGCGTCGAACCTGACTGGACGGCCAGGTGCAGCTGCGGCATAACAGCAGGCGTCTCGGCCATGGCGTCGATGGTCTCGGGCAGCAGATCCTTGGGATGCGAAGACGTAAAGAAGATGCGCTCCACACCCGTATCGCCCACGGCACGCAGCAGATCGGCAAAACGCGGCTTGCCAAACAGATCGCGACCATATGAGTTAACGTTTTGGCCCAGCAGCGTAATCTCACGCACGCCCTGGCGCACCAAACCGGTCACCTCGTCGACAATCTCCTCGAAGGGGCGGCTCTTTTCGCGACCGCGCACGTACGGCACGATGCAATAGGTGCAGAAATTATTGCAGCCCGTCATGATGGGCACCCAGGCGTGATACTGGGTCTCGCGATGCCACGGCATGCTCATGGCATCCGTATCCTCATGCTCATTGGTGCGGATATGACGCTTACCATCAAGGAACGCCTCGGCAATGAGCTCGGCCACATGTGCGATGGAATGCGTGCCAAAGATGACATTGACGTTATCGACGTTGGTGAGCAGGCCCTCGCCATCGCGCTGCGCGATGCAACCACCAACGGCAACCACGCGCTTGCCCGAAGGCGAAGGCGGCAGGCTTTTGCAGGAATTGCACTGACCGTACAGGCGAGTATCGGCGGCCTCGCGCACGCAGCATGTCATGAAGACAACGATATCGGCATGCGCGGGATCGAGCGCCATGAGGCAGCCATACGAATCAAGCAGACCGCTCACACGCTCGGAGTCGTGCTGATTCATCTGGCAGCCAAAGGTGCGGATAAAGTAGGTTTTACCGGCAAGAATATCGCGTACGGAACGCTGGTCCATGTGCATAAGTCCTAACGATGGAAGGGAGGTGAATCGAGGCAAGCAGGAGCTATGCCACAGGCTTAACATCATCCATGACGACGTTATCCATAGCAGCTCGATTGATCTGGTGAACGTAGATAGAAAGGCGGATGGCCGTGCGCGACTCCCCGTTAATGAGGATGTCGGAGAACACGGGCGCGCAGGAAATATCAAAACCGGTTGGAATCAAAAAACCGCGCGCGATAGCCACGGCCTTAATGGCCTGGTTGACAGCACCGGCACCGACACACTGGATGTTGACGGGTACACCATCCTTGACCATGCCAGCGATGGCGCCGGCAACGGACGCGGGCGATGATTTGCTTGATACCTTCAGGCAATCCATGAAGAAACTCCTGCGTTTAAAAGTACGTTTTAACTGCAATAACTTTATCGTACCGAGTGGACTCGGTAAAGGCACTATTCCTCTTTGGCAAGATCGAAGGTCACGGTGATTCGATCACGCGAAACGCGAATCTTTGGGTCGCCGCAAAGGTTGAGATAGTACCTGGCGGCAAGGTCATTAAAGTCGCGCTCCACAGCACGCGAAAACTGTGCCATGTCATCCTTGGCAATACGTAGCCCGCGACGATCCTTTGCAAGATCGACGGGAGCCGGCGCATGCGAAGACGAATCACGCTCGCGCAGCAGACGCGCGGTCACACCGCGAACGGGCTTAATCTGCCCTGCCAAAATACGATGTGCCGTGCGCTCGGACATCTCAAGACCCAAACCCGAGCAGATACGGATAAAGTCCTCGGCATCGGAGGCAAGGCCTAAACGATCGACAACCGGAAGCTCGCTCTCGTCGTCAATGAACAGGAGACGGGACGTATCGAGCCGACTTGACGCCTGAGCATAAAGGGTCGCGGCAATCTCAGACGGAGAACCAAGATAAACATCGCAACCACGCAACTCCTCGAGCGCAAACTCACAAGCAGCGCGAATAATATTATGCGGACCGCGAGCACAGACATAACGTCCGTCCTCATCCTTGACGGCCTGGGGCCAGCTGGACTGATCGGCACGCTCGCTGAGGCGGTCGGCCGCAACGCTCACCTTAAAGGCTGAACCAAGATCGACACCGGACGTGACCACGCGGGCCTCGTCGGTGTTCTGCTTGATCGAAAACAATGCCATGCCACGACCGTGAACGCCCCAACGGTCCATCTTCATGCTCTCGAGCTTGGAGGTAACGCGGGCGTCGAAGATTCGCTCTTGCATATCCCGCGGAACGCCCGAACCGTTATCCAGAAAGACAAGCGTGCGGATGCCATCTTCCTTGGTCGTGGCGAGATAGACCTTGTCGGCGCCAGCATCGCGAGCATTACGGAGCATTTCGATGACGATATCCTCGACATGCTGAATATCGTGCTTTGCCTGGCGCCGCTCGGCCTCCGAAACGCGGAGGCGGACATACCCCTCGCCAAGGTTCTCCTCGACGCGAAGGTTGCCCTCCCCCGACATCGACGCGATAAATGAGATGAGCTCGTTCGCGTCGCTCATGTTATTTAGCGATATCGACAGCGCGGCTCTCGCGAATCACGACGACGCGCACCTGACCGGGATACTCCATCTCTTCCTCGATCTGATGGGCGATATCGTGAGCCAGGACCGTGGACTGGGCATCGGAGATCTTGTCCGGCTGAACCATGACGTGGACCTCGCGACCAGCCTGCATGGCATAGGTACGCTCGACGCCATCATGGGAGTTGGCAATCTCCTCGAGCTTCTCAAGACGCTTGATGTAGTTCTCGGCAGACTCGCGACGGGCACCGGGGCGAGAGGCAGAGACAGCATCGGCGGCCTGTACCAGGACATCGAGCACCGTGTTGGGGTCGACGTCGGCATGGTGAGCCTCGATAGCGTGGACGATAACGGGCTTCTCGCCATAACGGCGGGCAAGCTCGGCGCCGATGACGGCATGCGGGCCCTCGACGTCGTGGTCAATTGCCTTGCCCAGGTCGTGAAGCAGACCGGCGCGCTTGGCGGTCACAACGTCCAGGCCAAGCTCGGAAGCCATCACGCCGCAGAGATCAGAGACCTCGAGGGAGTGCTGAAGCACGTTCTGACCAAACGAGGTACGGTAGCGCAGGGCACCAAGGGTCTTGACGATCTCGGGGTGCAGGTCGTGAATGCCGGTATCGAATGCAGCTTGCTCGCCAGCCTCGCGCACGCGCTGCTGAACCAGGTCGGCAGCCTTGTGATACATCTCCTCGATGCGGGCGGGGTGAATGCGGCCGTCGGCGATGAGGTTCTCCAGAGCAACACGGGCGGTCTCGCGACGGACCGGATCGAAGCTCGAAAGAACGACGGTCTCGGGCGTGTCGTCGATCACGAGGTTGACGCCGGAAACCTGCTCGAAGGTCCGGATGTTGCGACCCTCGCGACCGATGATACGGCCCTTGAGGTCATCAGAGGGAATGTGCACGGAGGTAACGGTGACCTCGGCAGTGTGGTCGGCAGCGCAGCGCTGAATCGCCAGGGAAAGAATCTCCTGGGCGGTCTTGTGGCACTCGGCGCGAACCTGCTGCTCGGACTCGCGAATAATCGTGGCGGCCTCGTGGGTGACCTCGCCGCGAACCTTATCGAGGAGCTCCTTGTGGGCATCCTCGCGGGTAAGGTCGGCGATACGCTCGAGCTCGCAGGTCTGCTTTGCGCAGAGCTCCTCGAGCTCACGGGAGCGCTTCTCGACCTGACCGGCCTGACTGGACAGCTGATGCTCGCGCTTGTCGAGAGCGTCGTTGCGGCGATCGAGGGATTCCTCGCGCTGCATAACGCGGTTCTCGAGCGTACGAATCTCGCTCTTACGCTGCTTGTCCTCGGCCTCGGCGGCCTGCTTGTTCTTGATGATCTCCTCTTTAGCCTCGAGCAGGGCCTCTTTTTTGAGGGTCTCGGCCTGACGCTTTGCATCACCGATCAGGGACTCAGCCTGTGCGTGTGCCGACTGGATCTTTTCGTCGGCCTCGTGAAGACTACCCTGCTTGGCGGTGCGCATGTAGACAATGGCGGCGATGGCACCCAAAACGATGCCAACGAGCGCTGCAATGATAGGCATGCTCACTCCTTTTTATGGATCCGTTACACAACAAAGCGAACCGTCCTTATGAACGGCTCGCGACATTTGAGTAATATGGGCGCAGCTTATGCGGGTCGGATACAGATAATCATATAAACAAACTCATCACAGATGAGCACATATCACAAAGCAAATGACAGTGTTTATCGTACGTTGAACCACAACAACTGTCAAATAAATGGCCCCAGTACGGCGGCTAAAACGCGGTGAACGGCGGGGCCACAAAACGCATACGCCTAAAGCGCACATTCCTCGCATTCGGCATCGAGACGTGCCTTAACGGCATCGGCGGCGATGTGATACGAGAAGCCCTTGCCCATCAAAAACCGAACCAGTTTTTCGAATCCGCGCGTCTCTGGAACACGCCGCTTGGCGAGCAGGGCTGACGCACGCGCCAAATCGTCTTCGACGGCAAAATAATCCTCGGGATAACCGGGAATGTCATCGAGCACAACATGACGTCGCTTGAGCTCGGTCTCGATTTTGCGCTGTCCCCAACCGCGCCGCTTGCGTTCCTCGATAAAGTACGAGCAAAAGCGGTTCTCGTCTAAAAAGCGATACTCGGTGGCGCGCTCGACGGCGAAATCAATCGCGGGCTGGCGAAAGCCGAAGCGAGCCAACTTGTCGCGGACCTCACCCGTCGCATGGTCGCGGCGCGATAACATCTCGGTCACCATGGTAAGTGCACATTTACGCTCGATGAGCTGCACCGCCTCACGAAAGTTGTCCCAATCACAGGGAAGATCGGGGCGGTTTTTGACATACAGCCGCGCGACCCGCACGGGAATCCAAATGGACCGCTCAAAACCGCCCTCAAGCTCACAATCGATATGTGCGCAAGGCTTTTTGGACGCATACCCGCTCGAGAACGAGGAGGCCGCCTTCTTATCGGGAAAGACGACCGTGGCCTCGGTCACCGTATACGACATGAGCATAACCGCTACTCGTCGTCATCATCGAGCATGGCGGAACCATCGATGGCGTAAAGCTCGTCAAACTCCTCAGGCGCAGGCTGATCGGTCAGCTCGACCTCGGACGGAGCATCGTCATCAAACTCAAGCCCGCAGGCAAGGCGGACCTTATGCTCAATCTCGTCAGCGCAATCGGGGTGTTCGCGCAGGAACGCCTTGGCGGCCTCGCGACCGTTGCCGAGCTTGTCCTCGCCATAGGCAAACCAGGAGCCCATCTTCTTGCAGATGCCGCACTCGACAGCCATGTCCAGAATCGAGCCCTCCTTAGAGATGCCCGTACCGTACATAATGTCGAACTCAGCAGAACGGAACGGAGCTGCCACCTTGTTCTTAACGACCTTGGCGCGCACGCGGTTACCGATAACCTCGTCCTTAAGCTTAATGCTGTCGATGCGGCGAATGTCGATACGCACCGAAGAGAAGAACTTAAGGGCGCGACCGCCCGTCGTGGTCTCGGGGTTGCCGAACATGACGCCGATCTTCTCACGCAGCTGGTTAATGAAGATGCACGTCGTGTTGGACTTAGACAGCGAGCCGGCGAGCTTGCGGAGCGCCTGGCTCATCAGGCGAGCCTGAAGACCGACCGTAGTGTCGCCGATTTCTCCCTCGATCTCGGCACGCGGGGTCAGCGCGGCGACGGAGTCGACAACGATGGCATCGATGGCACCTGAACGCACAAGCATGTCAACGATCTCGAGCGCCTGCTCACCTGTATCGGGCTGGGAAATGAGCACCTCGTCGATATCCACGCCGATGCGCGCGGCATACGTGGGATCGAGCGCGTGCTCGGCATCGATAAATGCCACAACGCCACCCATTGCCTGAGCCTCGGCCAAGATCTCGAGCGAAAGCGTCGTCTTACCGGAGGACTCGGGACCGTAGATCTCGACGATTCGGCCGCGCGGCACACCGCCGATACCCAGAGCGGCATCGAGTGCCAGAGCGCCCGTAGGGATGGCCTCGACCTCGAGCTCGGGGCCACCGTCGCCGTACCTCATGATGGAACCCTGGCCGAATTTCTTCTCGATCTCGGCCTTGGTGGTGGCGATCATCTCATCGCGCTCTTTACCCGTCGTGCGAGCATGAACGGTACGTACGGGACCTGAATTCTTGGCCATGAATAGCCCTCCTCTTAACAACCTGCATCGATAATAAACGAACGGCTGTTCGTGGTCAACCGTTCAGATAAATCATATGCAGCCGACCTTTCCAAAAACCAACCAAACGCCGACCAAACACTGACCAAATGCTTGACCACAAAGGACCAAATATGAACAAGGCAGGCAAAATTACGTCTACAACCAGCACAAACGCCAAATGATCCTAAGGTCCCTATCTCCACAATTAAGGGGCCCGGAGGCCCCTTAAAACACGTCTATTCCATAGAGTTGAGCACAAGGGCAATGCGACCCAATGCCTCCGTGACCGCATGGACACGAACACACGAACGGTCGCCCTCATAGTGGCAGCGCACAGAGTCCACGACCGGCACTCCCCCATCGGCGGAACGATGTGCCCAGCCAATATAGAAAGTGCCCGCAGGATCGTCCTCAGTACCACCGCCGGGGCCGGCATAACCCGTTGCGCTCACTGCAATATCGCTCTGGTACAGCTCCAGCGAACCCGACGCCATCTCGCGCGCAGTTTGATGCGACACCGCGGTGTAGCGGTCGAGCGTCTCCTGCTCAACACCCAGCACGCGATGCTTAATCTCATCGCAATAGGTCACCGCACCGCCACGAAGCACCGCCGAGGCACCCGGGATATCGGCAATCGTCGAGGCGATCATGCCCGCCGTCAACGACTCCGCCGTCGACACCGTCACACCACGGGCACTCGCGCGCTTGACAATATCACGCGCCATCTCCTCGTTGTTTGCGGCAATCTGTAAATAAGACTCCGTCATACCCACCAGGACCTAGACCGAAAAGACGATCTTGCGGCAGTTCCAGAAGTACTGGGCGCCCGAGACAATGGTCAAAATCACGGCGATGACGTACAGGAAGCGCGACACCGAATAGACGCCGAGCAGCAGCGACACCGGCCCCAGCTGAAGACCGGCCATCGCAAAGACGCACAGATAGCCGCAGATAGAGACCATCGTGGTCGCCGTCTTATACTTGCCGAGCTTATCGGCCGCAACGACCACACCGGCCGCACTCGCGACCATGCGAAGGGCGCTCACCAGAAGCTCACGGAACAGGATAATGAACACGGACCACACGGTCACCGCGCCAAAATCCAAGAACAGCAGCAGGGCCGAGAACACGAGCAGCTTATCGGCGATGGGGTCCAAGAACTTACCGAAGTCGGTGATCTCGTTGCGCGAACGCGCCAGATAACCGTCGACCTTATCGGTGCACGACAGGATCACATACAGAATGAAGGCAGCAGCGGCGAGCGGGCCGTCGAAGGTGCTCCAATCCGTACCGGCAACACTCGTGTGAGAAAGCGCCGACACAATCATGAACACCGGGATAAAGACGATGCGAACGCACGTCACGATGTTGGCGGGCGTCCAAACACTCGTCAGTTCCTTATTGCTCTCGTTTGCCACGACGCTCTCCTATTCCACAACATGACCGATAAGCTCATAGCAGAAGCTATCGGTAAACTCGACAGTCAGAATATCGCCCACGGACGCCTCGCTGGCGTCCAGATGCACCGCGCCATCGGAATCGGGCGCCTGGAACCAGGCGTGACCGATCAGCTCGGCGCCGTCCTCGGTCTCCTCGATGCCGTCGACGATCACCTGTGCGCGCTCGCCCACATGGGCCGCCGTGGCGGCAAAACCGAGCGACTCGGCCAGATCCATGGCCTCCTGGGCACGCTCGAGCTTGACCTCCTCATCGACCTGGCCCTCCATCTTGGCAGCCAGGCTGCCCTCCTCACGCGAGTAGGCAAAGACGCTCGTGTAGTCAAAGCCGACGGTGTCCATAAAGTCGATAAGATCGCGGAACTCGTCGTCGGTCTCGGTCGGGAAGCCGACCATGGCCGTAGAGCGAATCACGATGCCGGGGATGCGCTCGCGAAGGTCGCGGAACAGATCCTCGAGCTCCTGGCGCGAACCGGAGCGACGCATGGCCTTGAGGATGCGCGCGTCGCAGTGCTGCACGGGGATATCGATATAGGGCAGCACCTCGGGCGTATCGCGAATCGTCTCGATAAGCTCGTCGGTCATTCCCTCGGGCTGCAGGTAGAGCACGCGGACCCAGACATTGTGCGGACGCACGACCTCGGCAACGGCGCGCAGCAGCTGCGCCAGATTGCGCGGCGAGCCCTCGGGGACGTCCTCGTCGGCAAAGTCGGTGCCCCAAATACCCGTGTCCTGCCCGATCAGCACGATCTCGCGCACGCCGCCGGCAACCAGGTCGCGCACCTCGGAGATAATGCTTTCGGCATTGCGCGAATGATAGCGACCGCGAATGTAGGGAATCATGCAGAAGCTGCAAAAACGATTGCAGCCATCGGAGATCTTAACATAGGCAACGGCACCCTCAACGGTACGCTTGACCTGCGGGATATAGGCCGCGATCTCGCGCTCAACGCCCAATACGCCATCAATGACAGAGACGATACCGTCTTCCTCATCGGCCTTCACAAAGGCAGCGACCTCGGGAAGCTCGTCGGGCAGGTCATCGCCGTAACGAGACGGCACGCAACCGCACATGACGATGGGGCAGGCGCGAACGCCCTCCTGCACCTCGTTAGCGAGCTCGAGCGTGGTCTCGATGCTCTCGGACGTCGCCGAGGCAAGAAACGAGCACGTGTTGACGATAGCGATATCGGCATCCTGCGGATCGAATGCCTCCTCGTAGCCCGCAGCGGTCAGCAGCGAACGCATGCGGTCGGTATCGACCTCGTTCTTGGCGCAGCCAAGCGTGATATAGAGTACGGAACCCAACGGAGTATCCATGTTGGAGAGCGGTCCTTTCGAGTAAATTAGCGGTAGTTGGTAAACTGCAGCGGCTGACCGTAGTCCTGGTCGCGCAGGAACTGGATCACCGTCTGAAGCGCGTCCTTAGAGGCCGAGGTAACGCGCAGCTTATCGGCCTCGATGGTCACCTTGACCTTGAGCTTTTGATCCTTGATGTCCTTATTGATCTTCTTGGCGGTCGTCTGGTCGATGCCCTCGACGATATGGCCGAGCACGCGCACGGTGCCGCCCGATGCCGCCTGCGGAGCATCCCACGAGACAGCCTTGAGGTCGATGCCGCGCTTGATGAGCTTGGAGCTCAGCACGTCGATAATCTGCTTGGAGACAAAGTCGGCCGGGGCGTTGATCGTAAAGAGCTTGTCGCCCTTCGAAAGCTCAATCGTGGCGCCGGAATCCTTAAGGTCATAGCGCTGAGAAATCTCGCGCGTGGTCTGCTGAAAGGCGTTGTCGACCTCTTGCATGTTGACCTCGGACACGACGTCGAAGCTGGAATCTTTAGCCATGATGTTTCCTTTCGCGTACGAGCGGCTTAGTAGCTATCGTACGAATAGTCGGTAGAATCGGTGGGCGTCTGACCGTCAGTTGCGGTATCGGCGCCATCCGTGGACTGGGCATCGGTGCCGTCGGTGGTATCGGCACCATCGGTGGAGTCGGTACCATCAGAACTTTCACCATTCTCGGAATCAGTCGTCTCCTTCTTGGGAACGGTGATCGTCACACGCGCCACGCCCGAGGTCTTGGTATCGTAACGGACCTTTTCACCGTTCTTGGTAACGGTGACATCGGAAGGCTTGGACGTGGTGATCTCGATCGAGGACTCGGGCGTGTACTCCTGCTCAAAGGGGCCAGTCGCCTGGGCGCCATAGACCGACTTGCCGTCGACCTTGACCTCAATCCACGCGGTCTTTCCCTTGGCAACCGAGACCTTGACCTTCGTGACCTCGTTCTCTTCCTTCTTTGCCGTCGTCTTGGTAGCGTCCGAATCAGTCGACTCATCCGTCGCCTCATCGGTGTCTTCGTCCTCGTCGACGATTTCGGTCTTCTTTGAAGACTTCTTGGTCGTCGTCTTGGTAGCAGTGGGCGTCTCGGGCGTGGTCTCAGGCGCCGAAGATGCGCAGCCGCGCAGAAGCACCACGATGAGCACGATCAGCAGCAACGCCACGGCACCGATGCCGGCGTAGACGATACGCGGATCGAGCCCGTTGTTCTGGGGAGCACGCCCACCGCCACGTCCACGACCGGAACTGCTGCGGCCGCCTCCCTGAGGCATACGACCACGATTGCTATCGGAACGGCCGCGATAGCCGCCCTGGCCCTGAAGGCTGCGCTGACCCGAGCGGGGCGCAAGTTCACCGCGGCCTTGATAGCCACGTTGGCCCGAACGCGGAGCCGAAGAGCGCTGGCCATACGGCTGTGATTGAGAGCGAAGACGCGGCGTCACCTGCGTGGTATCGGCATCCGCATAGCCACCGCGAGAGCGTCCGATGGAGACACCACGGTGACCGCGATCGGAATAGCCGCCGTCGCCGTAGCCGGCACGAGGGTCACGCGCCACACCGCGGGCAGCGGGAAGTGCACGGTCCTCGGGCATCGGCGTACTGCGGAACCGGTCACGCTGTGAGCGAATCTCCTCGCCCGAACCCGTCTCAGTAATATAACCGGCCTGCTGAGGACGCTGTCCATAGCGGGTCGAACGACCGCCCTGAACCATCAGGAAACGCCCGTTATCGACCGAGGAACGCGAATTGACGTAGCCGGCGGCGTCCTGAAAACGACCGCCCTGCTGCGACGTCTCGCGTTCGTATGCCATCAGGTCGTCAAAGTAGGCATTGACGACCTCGCGCGGATTGAGGCCCAAAAAGCGAGCATAGCTCGAAATCATGCCCTGCGCATAGCCGCGCGGCGGCATCGAAGCAAAGTTACCGGTCTCGAAAAACTCGATGATCTGCGGCCTGATTTTGATGGTGTTGGCGACCTGCTGAATGGAAAGGCCCATTCGGCGACGCTGCTCGAGCAGCATGTCACCAAAGCGTGCAGCCATCAGAATCCTCCAAACTCACGATCTTCACGTGCCATCTCGGCGTCGACAGACTCCAGCGCGGCAAGCCCCTCCTCGTCCAACAGGACCTCGCGCGGCTTGGAACCATCGGGCGGGCCGACGACACCCTTTTCTTCCAGCATGTCCATAATACGCCCGGCACGCGCATAGCCAACCTTCAGACGACGTTGCAGGCCAGATGTGGAGCCAAGCTGCGATTCCACCACAATATGAGCAGCTTCCCAGATAAGCGGGTCGTCGTCCTGAGGCTCGGCAACGCCGGTACGGACAATGCCGCCGCCACCCGCCATGGACATGGAAGCGGGCGCCACGGCAGACAGGATCTCCTCGTGGTAGTCGGGCTCGCTCTGCGACTTGACGAACTCGACAATCTCATTGATTTCATCGTCCGAGACAAAGCAGCCCTGAATACGGCGAGGCTTGCCCCAGTCGACCTTGGAGAACAGCATGTCGCCCAAACCGGTGAGCTTTTCGGCACCCATCTGGTCGATGATGACGCGCGAGTCGATGCCCGTGGCGACGTTAAAGGCGATGCGGTTGGTGATGTTGGCCTTGATAAGGCCCGTCACCACGTTGGAGCTGGGGCGCTGCGTGGCCACGATAAGATGGATACCGGCGGCACGGCCCAGCTGGGCGATACGCACAATCGACGCCTCGACATCCTTACCGGCGACCATCATCAGGTCAGAGAGCTCGTCGATGATAATGACCAGATAGGGCATCTTTTGCGGCGGGTTATCGTAATGCTCAAACTCGCCGGCGGCCTGCTTTTCGTTGTAGGTCGAGATCTTACGCACGTTAAGGCGCTCGAAGACCTTCAGGCGACGCTCCATCTCGGACACGGCCCATTGCAGAGCGCTCGCGGCCTGCTTGGGCTCGGTCACCACGGGCACATAGAGATGCGGCAAACCGTTATAGCCCGCAAGCTCGACGCGCTTGGGGTCGACCATGATCAGGCGAACGTCCTCGGGAAGGGCTCGCATGAGCAGGGTCGTGATGATGGAATTGATCATCACCGACTTACCAGAACCGGTCGTGCCGGCGATCAGCAGGTGGGGCATCTTGGCGAGGTCAGCGACGACCGGCGTGCCCTCGGCATCTCGACCGATGGCCAGCTCGAGCGGACCGCCCTTCACATAGGGAAGCACGTCGCCCAAGTTGACGTTCTGGCGCTTGCGATTGGGAATCTCGATACCCACAAGCGAGGTACCGGGGATCGGGGCAAAGATGCGCACCGACTGAGCAGCGAGCGAAAGCGCGATATCGTCCTCGAGGCTCGAAATCTTGCTCACGCGCTCGCCCTCGCCAGGTTGCAGCTTAAAGGTCGTCACCGTGGGGCCGGCGATCCAGCCGACCACGCGGGCACTGCGGCCAAACTCAAGCAAGGTGGATTGCAGTGACTCGGCAGTCTGTTCCAGCTCCTTGTCAGATGACGCCGAGGACGCCGACTGCGGGTTGGCGTGCAGGATCTCGAGCGGCGGAAGCTTGAGGCCGTCCTCTTCTTCGCCCTCGTTATCCGCGGGGGCATTGACCGCTCCCCCATCGCTAGGAGTAGGCGCCTCGGCAGCGCCCGCGACAGCCGTATCGGCAACCTTGGGATGCTTCAAGAAGTCGGGAATCTGAGGTGTTGCCGAGACAGGATTCACGGCAAACGGCGGCTCGGACTCGTCGATCTTATCGGGGTCGTCTTCCATCGAAAGCTGGCCGGTTACCTGTTCGCGCTTAGCATGGCGACGCGGCAGCAAAGTTGTCTTTGCGGTCTCAATCGGAGCCTCGTCGTCCTCGTCATCGCCCTCGGTAAGCTCAATCTCGCTATCGGACCAAGACGGGTCGGGCTCGCTTGTATTCAACTTGGGCGTGGCCTTGCCCTTCTTGACATGACGGCGCGGCAGCAGCGTCGTCTTAGCGCGCTCGGCCTCCACGGCATCGGATACGTCGACAAACGGATCCTCGTCCTCGTCGTCATCGTCCAAAACCGGGTCCACATCGTTGCCCATGACCGTGGTCACGGCAGCATCGGAGCCCTTTTGACGAAGAATGCTCAGGTGCGGACGGGCAACGCCGGGCACCGACAGGGCTTCGTCGTCACCCCACGGGCTCGCGTTAACATCGGCACGACGGCGCTCGGCAAAATCGGCCGCGCGGTCGCGAGCAGAGCGCAGCACGCCACCCACCGAAAAGCCGATGATGACAAAACCAACGACGGCCAGACCCAACAGGACCACCATCGCGATAGGCTTACCCAGGGCATTCTGCAGCGCACTCGCAATAAACGCACCGATGTAGCCACCCGAGGCGGACAGATTTTGCGGCGTGAACATAAGGTCACACGAGTCGCTCGTACCCGGCACCATCAGCGAAAGAATGGAGACAACGGTGATAAAGACCACGGCTCCGCCCGCGACCGAGCGCACGTTGAGCGGCGAGTCCTCGCCTAAAAAGAGCGTGGCGGCAAACAGCAAAATGACGATCGGCAGCACGTAGGCGCCCAGGCCAAAGCCCAGGTGGTAAAAACCGGCAACAGCAGCCGTCACGGGCGCTGTTGCCGGAGAAATCACGGCAATAAAGGACGCAATCGCCAAAACGGCAATGACCACGCCGGCGATATCGCGATTGGCCGAGGACTCCACCAAGGGCTCAAAATCGTCGAAGTCCGCCTCGTGGCCCTTATTGGCACGCAGATGGGAACCGGCACCCTTAGCAGATGCCGGTTGGTTATTGGCCTTATTGCCTTTGGCGTTTTGTGCAGATCCGCGCGCCAAACTAAACCTCCATGACGACCGGGATGATCATCGGACGGGTGCGCGTACGGCTCCAGATAAAGTTAGAGAGCGAATCGCGCACGGCCTTGCGAATGGCATCGGAACCGCTGCTCGTAAAGCTAAACTTGCCCTTCTCGATCGTCTTCATAATGGACGCGGAGGCATCCTCGGAGAACTGGTCGTCGATGGCAAACGAGACGCCGCGGCCCGAGAACTCGATGGCCTCGATCTTCTTGTGCTTGAGCGAGACGATGGCAACAGCGGTAACCATACCGTCGTTGGCGAGCTTCTGACGATCGCGCAGGACGATGGGGTCGGTATCGCCGATACGCAGGCCGTCGACGTAGACGACGCCGGACTCGACGGGCGTACCGCGTTTGACGATACCGCCGCGCATCTCGAGCGTGTCGCCGTTATCGAGGATAAAGATATGATCGTCCTTGATGCCCATCTTGCGAGCCAGCTGGGCATGGGCGCGCAGATGCACGGCCTCACCGTGAACCGGCATAAAGTACGTGGGCTTGGCCATGGCCATCAGGAGCTTAAGCTCCTCCTGGCTGCCGTGGCCCGAGACGTGAACAAGAGCGCGGTTCTTATCCCACACGTCGCAGCCGAGCTTGGCCAGGCTGTTGACGACCTGCTGGACGGCTTTCTCGTTGCCGGGAACGGGAGTTGCCGAGAGGATGACGGTATCGCCCTCGTGGATGGAGAGCGTCTTGTGCTCGCCGTTGGCCATGCGGGACAGGGCCGACAGCGGCTCGCCCTGCGAACCAGTGCACATGACGACGATCTTGTCGTCGGGCAGGTTATCGATATCGAAGGCATCGATAATATCGGCATCGTCGATGTTGAGGTAGCCCAGCTCGCGCGCGACGCGGGTGTTGGTGAGCATAGAGCGACCGGTCACAACGACCTTACGGCCGCACTTGCGGGCGGCATCGCAGATCTGCTGCAGACGATGGATGTGGCTCGAGAACGACGCGACGAACACGCGACCCGGGGCATTCTTGATGGCGTGCAACAGGTTGGGACCAACCTCAGCCTCGGACTTGGTAAAGCCGGGAACCGTGGCATTGGTGGAGTCGGAAAGCAGCAGGTCGATGCCCTGCTTGGCAAAGCGGCTGATAGCGGCATAGTCGGGCGTGACGCCGTCGATGGGGGTCTGGTCGAGCTTAAAGTCGCCGGTATGCATAACGGTGCCCTGATTGGTGCGGATGAACACGCCCAGAGCGCCGGGGATGGAGTGCGTCATCGAGAAGAAGTCGAGCGAGATTCCGCCGAGGTTGACATGGCTGCCGCCCTTGACCTCGCGGAACTTGGGTGCGCGGATGCGGAACTCAGAAAGTTTGCCCTCGATAAAGCCAAGCGTCAGCTTGCTCGAAAAGATGGGCACCTTGTTGTTGAGGTCCTGCAGCAGGTACGGAAGCGAACCGGTGTGGTCCTCGTGGCCGTGGGTGACGACGATACCGCGGAGCTTCTCCTCGTTCTCCAGAACATAGGTGTAGTCGGGAAGCACCAGGTCGATACCGGGCTGGGAGTCGTCGGGGAACATGAGACCGGCGTCGACGAGCACCATGTCGTCGCCGCACTCGAAGACCGTCATGTTCTTGCCGATGCCGTCAAGGCCGCCGAGCGGGATGATCTTCAAGGGAGATGATTTTTTAGCTGCCATAGGTGAGTGTTGTTTCCTTTCTTCGAAACGGGTCTGGAACAACCGGCGGGGCGCTTCTGGCAAACCGACCGTCGGGAACGTACAAACATGCATCACGGAGTCGATGCAATAACCACAGTATGATACCCATTTGCACAACAACAGACCACCCATGCATCAAAGCCCCATCTGAACCGGTCTATTCCGCCGGGAATAGCAAAAGGGCGACCCCCTTAGGAGTCGCCCTTGTTGAGCTGCTTATGTGTAGCTGTTACTCGGCGTCGTGGTGACGGCGGGGCTTGCGGCCTCCGTTGTCGCCGGGACGGCGCGGACGGTCACTGCGCTCGGAGCGCTCGCGACGCGGACGCTCACGACGCTGGAAGTGCTCGCCGTCGCCCTCGGAGGCACCCTCGGCGCGAGCCGGGGCCTCGGGCTTGTCGAGACGATCGAGCGAGATCTTGCCGCGATCGTCGACCTCGATGACGACGACCTTGACCTCGTCGCCCACGTTGAGGACGTCCTCAACCTTCTCCACGCGACCCTTGGCGACGCGGGAGATGTGCAACAGGCCGTCCTTACCGGGCAGCAGGTTCACGAAGGCGCCGAACGGCTGGATGGAGACCACGCGACCGGTGTACTCCTCGCCCGGCTCGGGAACCTTGATGATGAGCTTGATGCGCTCGACAGCCTGATCGACGGACTCGCCGGTGCCGCCGACAAAGACGGTACCGTCCTCCTGGATGTCGACCGAAGCGCCGGTCTCGTCCTGGATGCCGCGAATGACCTTGCCGCCGGAACCGATGACGTCGCGGATCTTATCGGTCGGAACCTGGATGGAGACGATGCGAGGAGCGGTGCTGCGCGTGGTATGACGCGGCTCGGGGATCACATCGAGCATCTTCTGCAGGATGAAGGCACGACCCTCCTTGGCCTGCTGCAGGGCGCGGGCCAAGATATCGAAGGTGAGGCCGGTGGCCTTGTTGTCCATCTGCAGGGCGGTGATGCCCTCGGTGGTGCCGGTGACCTTAAAGTCCATGTCACCCAGGAAGTCCTCGAGACCCTGGATGTCGGACAGGACCACGGTCTTGCCCTCCTCCTGGATCAAGCCCATGGCGATACCGGAGACCGGGCGCTTAATGGGCACGCCGCCGTCCATAAGGGCGAGCGTGGAGCCGCAGGTCG
>USLO01000011.1 GCA_900555515.1 uncultured Collinsella sp. | reverse complement strand
GTTGCCCGCGCGCTGTCCGCCGAGCCGCTCGTGTGGGTTGGCAAGCGCTCGTACAGCATCTACCTGTGGCACTATCCCCTGCTGTTGCTCATGAACCCGGTCGCCAACATCAACGATACACCGTGGTGGCAGTACATTTTGCAGGTGCTGTTGGTGGTCGCCGTGGCCGAATGCTCATATCGCTTTATCGAGACGCCGTTTAGAAAGGGCGCCTTTGGGCGCACCGTATCCGAGTTCCGCGACGGCACCGCCACGCCCGCCAACTGGGCACGCGCGCACGTCCCTGCCTGCGCAGCCTGCGCTGTCGTGTTGGTCGTTGCACTGGGCGGCCTGGTCTTTGTGCCCGAGACGTCTGCGCTGAGCGGCGAGGGCGCCGAAGTTCTGAACAAGGAAGCCAAGAACACCGCGCCCACCGACCAGCAGGCGGCCGACGACACCGACAAGGACAACGACGGCTTCCCCGATGGCTCCTACGATCTGCTTATGATCGGCGACTCCGTGTCGCTGCGTGCCGTGGACACCTTTGACGGCGTGTTCCCGCACAGCCATATCGATGCCGAAAAGGGCCGCCAGTTCGATGCGGGCCGTGCGACATTTGAGGGCTATCTCCAACAGAACCTTGCCGGCAAGATTGTGGTCTTTGCGCTGGGCACCAACGGCTTGGTAACCGACGACCAGATCGACGCCATCATGGCCGATACGGGAGATAAGCGTATTGTGGTGTTTGTGAACACGCGCAGCCCGCAGCCGTGGGTTGGCTCTACCAACCGGGCCATTGCCAACGCCGCTACGCGCTACAAGAACGTACGCGTTATCGACTGGTACGGATATAGTGCCAACCGCAACGACCTGTTCGATGGCGATGGCACGCACCTATCGACCACTGGCGTGACTGAGTACCTCAACTTGATCCACGATGCAGTCAAGAAGGACCTGCCCGTGCATCCCGAGGATCACGTCAACGATCCACAGCCGGCAGCCGTCAAGTCTGCCACCGACGCACTCGTCAATGCGCTTGCCTTCAAGCCGCACAAGCTGGGCACCGACAAGTAGTCCGCAGCAAACAACCCAAAATCACTCTTTTCGAGCCGGCCCCAAGAGGTCGTGGGCAAAAAACAGGCCGCAGCCCATCGCTGCGGCCTGTTCGGAAGCAAAAGTGGGCGTTAAGCGCTGTAGCCCATCGCTTGCAGCACAAACATGACGACCGTGAGCACCGTAATCACGCCGATAGTCGCCCACGTGAGCACGTTCCACACGCGGCCGTTGCGGTTGGCGCCCATAATGTGACGGTCGGCGGCGATAACCACCTGGAACACCAGAACCACGGGCAACAGCACACCATTGATGACCTGTGAGGTCATCATAATCTGGAACAGATCGACGCCGGGCATAAGCACCAGCACGGCAGAGATACCGATGATGGCCGTAATGATGCCACGATAGACCGGGGCCTCGTCCCAGCTGCGGTCGGCGCCGCGCTCCCAGCCAAATGCCTCGCAGATAGCGCTCGACGTGACGCCCGGCAGCACGCAGGCAGCCAAGAAGCTCGCCGCGACCAGGCCCGAGGCAAACAGCACCGTGGACCACTGACCCGCAATAGGCTCCAGCGCGCGGGCGGCATCGGCGGCATCGCTAATCTGAATACCCGCGGGGAACAACACCGTACCGGTCGTGATGATAATAAAGCCGGCAATGACATCGGCGGCAAGCGAGCCGCTCACGGTATCGATGCGCTGCAGCACGATATCGTCCTCGCCCGCGTTCTTATCGACCACGTTGTTCTGCGCCAAGAAAATCATCCACGGCGCGATGGTGGTACCGATCGTTGCGACCACGAGCGACACGTAGCTGGGGTCATTTTGAATGTTAGGCACGACCAGGTCGACCGCGACCTCACCCCAGTTGGGGCCAGCCATAAATGCAGCGACGATATAGGTCACGAACACGCAGCTCACCAGCAGCAGAATCTTCTCGATGCGCTGGAAACTACCCGACATGGTAAGCATCCACACCAGCAGCGCCACCAAAGGCACCGAGATGCTCGCCGGCACGCCAAAGAGAGCAAGGCCGCTGGCGATACCCGCAAACTCCGAAATGGTCACAGCCGTGTTGGCGATCAACAGCGCCGCCATAGCAAGTACACTCTTGCGCACGCCAAAGCGCTCGCGGATGAGCGATGCCAGGCCCTTGCCCGTGACGCAGCCGCAGCGCGCCGCGGTCTCCTGCGTCACGATGAGCAGCACAGTCATGACGGGAAGCATCCAGAGCATCTTGTAGCCATAGTTGGCGCCCGCACTGGAATACGTTGCAATGCCGCCGGCGTCATTGCCCGAAAGCGCCGCCAGCAGACCGGGGCCCATAGCGCCAAAGATGGCCGCGATGGTCAACTTTTGCTTGGTGCCCGACTTTTGCTTGGTATTTTGCACGCGACCACCTAACCAATGACCGACATGGTGAGCAGCACCGCAGCGGCGCAGTACGCTACGCACGAGATCATGACGGCAATAACGTTCATGGCGGTGCCCGACGTGTTGAGGTCATGCTCGTCACGCCAGAACAGCACCATCAGGTAAATCACGGCGCTCATGTTGCCAACCAGGCAAATGATGGCAGCGATATTAAAGCACCCGGTAAAGAGTTGCTCCTCAAACATGGGCGCATCGGGGAACGCAGCGGTGCGCACCAGCTGGGCGCACAGGTAGGTCACGAGTGACAGAATCAGGCCCATGCCCGTGCTCTGGAAGAAGAACCCCAGATACGGCTTGGGCTCGTCGTCGTGACCGTCATACTCCAGAAAGTAGTTCTTGACGAACGACACCATGCGCGAGGCCGCCAGCAGCACGAGCGGCATGGCGCACATGGGGAACACCACCAGATGCGCGGAGCCGAGCGCCGTTCCCAGCACGGTCGCCATGATGCACGACGCGATGCCCCATACAACAACCCAGTACTGACGATGCACGAACCAGCTGAGCACGTTCGTCGAGTCGTCCGACGCGCTATCGCCCGAGCCGACACCGGCGATCTGCAGGTCCTCCTGATGCTCCTCGGCGATAACGTCCATGGCGTCGTCGAAGGTCACGATACCCAGGATATGACGGTTCTCATCGCAGACAGGGATGGCAACCAGGTCGTACTTGGTCATCTCGTCCGTCACGTCTTCCTGGTCCTCGTCGGGCGACACATAGACCAGGTCGCGATAGGCCAGCTGACCTAGCGTGGCGTCGCGGTCGGCTACGATCAGCGTGCGCAGCGAAAGCACGCCGGTCAGCATGCCGCTCGGATCCTCGGTATAGACGTAGTAGACGCTCTCGAAGTCCTCGTCGAGCTCGCGAATCGCCTCGATGGCGTCACCGACCGTTGCCGTGGCGGGCAGGGAGACAAACTCCGAGGTCATGATGCGGCCGGCGGTGTTGTCCTCATACCCCAGCAGGTTACGAATCGCCTTCTCCTCCTTGACGCCCATCAGGCGCAGGAGCTTCTCGGCCTTCTCGTAATCGAGCTCGTCGATCAGGTCGGCTGCATCGTCCGGGTCCATCATAGCCAGCATCGACGATGCGTCCGTGTCGGACAGGCCCTCGAGCATCTCGGTCATAAGCTCGTCGTCATCGAACTCCGAGATGGCCTCGGCGGCCTGGGCAGTATCGAGCTGTGCAAACACCTGCGCACGCAGGCGCGGGTCGAGCTGCTCGATAATGTCGGCGATGTCGGCAGGGTGTAGCTCGCCGAGCGTCTTATGCGACACCGAGAGTTGAATGTTCTTGGTCGAGCGGTCGAGCAGGTCCATGTAGGACCAAGCGATGATGTCCTCACTGAGCGGCTTGCCCAGGTGCTTCATAAAGCCTTCGACGATATGCTCGAGCGCGGGGCTGATGGCGCGTAGCAGACCGCGGGCACCGACCTCGGCGCCCAGCAGGCGCAGCTGGTTTTCGCCCGACATGGAAAACTTGATGTCGTTGACGCGCACGACCTTCATGCCCTGCGTGTCGACAATCTGCTTGTTGAGCACGTCACGGGCAAGCAAGAGTTCGGTCGGCTGCAGGTACGAAAAACGGATTTCGGTGGCCGACGTCTTAAGGTGTACACCCGTCTCGTCGATACGGTCGACCCATTTGCGCCAGCTGATCATAAACGGCGTCTTGCCGGGTCCGCGGAACGCGAGCGACGTCACGTGCGGAAAAACTTCGCCGGTAGCAATGCCAAAATCGTTCACCACGCCGAGCTTTTCGCCATCGACGTCCAAGACCGGCAATTTGAGCATCTCACTCAGATAATTCAATGGTGCTCCCCATCATTATTCCCCCGAACGCGGCCGCATGTGCGGCGTCCGGAGGCTTCTGGATATGTATACGCATGCGCGGGCGGCACGCCGCTCGACGCTTACACCCCGTGCATGCGCAAAAAGCACCTGCATGGGGTCATCGACTGTATGGTCGAGGTTTGGATTTCACCTGTAACCTTTCTCTTGACCCTCATTAACCGCAGTAACTATAGCATCAGCATCGCCCTGCGGCATCGAATTTATGCGCTGCACATTGCAGGCATACCAAACGCTGACGCATCCGTGACATAGCCATTGGGGACGTTCTTAAACGACTACCCAATAACTACTCTGTGGTGTCGTCGTCCTCGGCAAGTTGGGGGAACACGGCGTCCTTGGGCATGGTGACCTTCGTCAACGAGGTGAGCTTTTTGCTCAGCGACGTGTCCGTCTTGACCAGGTCGCTGAGCGTCACGATCTTGTAGCCGTCGGCGATGAGGCCGTCGATAATCTGCGGCAGCGCCTCGAGCGTCTGCTCGGCGCATTCGTCCCTATCGGTGAGCAGCACGATATTGCCCGGCGTCACCGAATCGAGCACCGTCGAGACCTGCTCGTCGGCACCGTTGAGCAGCCAGTCGCCCGAGTCGATATTCCACGAGACCACGGCGGAGACCAGGTCCATCGCATCAATCCAGTTTTGCTCGTCAAAGGCAGCGTAGGGAGCACGCAGTAGCATCGTCTTCACGCCGGTCGCCGACTTAACCGCATCGGTGCCTTTCGTGATCTGTTCGCGTACCGCCTCACGGTCCTGACCCTTGAGCGAATCGTCGCTGTAGCTGTTGGATCCGATCTCGCACCCGGCATCGACAATCGCCTTGGCCGTGGCAGGCGAGGCCTCGACCGCATCGCCCGAAAGGAAGAACGTCGCGGTGACGCCCTTTTCCTTGAGCACCTGCAAGATCTGTTTGGTGGCGCCGCTCGGACCCTCGTCAAACGTCAGCGCCACGTACTTTTTGTTGCCCTTGGGCGCCACGCTGGCGCACGCAACGACGCAATCGGTGGCGGGCACAACCTCGCCGCGGTCTTGCGTCTTGCCCGACTGCTCACCAACCCACACCTCGGAGCGGCCCTGGACACCCCACGTCTGCACATACTCGATAGCGCCCGTGCCCTCGACCTTGAGCTTGGGCTCAATAACCGTAGCCTGAACCTCGTGCTTCTCGTAGGTATTACGGCCATCCTTGACCGTCACCTTCTCGCCACCCTCAAGTTCGCGGCTATCCCATTTGCCCTGCTTCACGCGCTTGCCGTCGACCTTCACCGACAGCTTTTCGCCCCCATGGCGCTTGAGCACGCTGTCATCGACGGCCAGCAGGTCTCCTGCGTCGTAGGTGTCAGTCAACTCCTGGTCGTCGATGAGATTCTGCAACGTAGAGCCCACGCGCACCGCGGTCTTTTGCCCGTTGAGCTCCACGTCCACGCTGCGGTTGACGTAGCCCACGACGGCAGCGATAAACAGCACGAGCGCGCAACCCACGGCGATGAGCGCATAGGGCAGGCGAGACGAACGACGGGGTGTGCGGCTGTTGCCGATGCGAGCGCTGCGGTCGCTAAAGCCGCGGCTATGGTTGAGATACATCGCGCCGGGCTTACGGTGACGCTTGCGCTGACCGCTGGGCAGCTGCCCCAGGTCGCGGCGCGCCGTCGGACGCGCACCCGAACGCCCGTTTAAGTTGGATCCGTTTTGGCGCATGTGCCCTCCCCCATAAACACAGCAAGCCGGAGCAACAGGTCTCCGGCTTGCCTCCCATCATTTGGTACGTCGCTATTTTGTAGCTTTTGACGAGCCTCCGCTCGCCTTTCGGTATTCGTCCTTAAAGGCCTTGAACATGCCGCGCGTCTTGCCGAGCTGCTTGCCCAGTGCGCGACTGCCCTTGTCCACGGCAACCGATCCCTTGTCGTCGAGCACCTTGGCGCCCTTTTTGACCTTGTCGCCCACCACGACGCTGGCCTCGGCGGCCTTGGCAGCCGCACCGCCCGAATACCCGAGCGACTTGACCTCGTCCGAGACGACCATCGCGCCGTTCTCGTAGCCGCGCAGCATCGTCGGCGGCACCTGCGTGTCACCGACCAAAACACTCGAAGCAGCACCGGCGGTCACATAGAATGCCTGCACGATGCCCGAGCGTAGCTTGAACTCAACGTCCGAGCAATAGCCCACGACGTCGCCCGATTCCGTGCGCACGTCCATACCGACCCAGATGATGCAATCGTCCAGGTTGATGTCGAGGCGCTTGGCGGCGGCGGCATCGTACGTGTCCTTGACGTCATCGACCGCAATGGCGCCCTCGTAGACACCAATGGCGTCGAGCGCTACGAATCGGTCGGGACGCTCGATCATGCCCGCGATATCGGACTGGCGGACCATAAAGCCGACCACGCGCGTACCGCCCGGGGTAAAGACCGGAAAGTGAATCTTGCCGAGCTTTTTAGGGCTGCGCGGCGTGCCGTCTTTTTTGGTGCGCTTATCCTCGGTAGGCTTGCGATAGATCTTGGCGCCGACAAAATCCCCGGCGCGCATTATGCCTCGGTCGAGGGCTCCGCAGCCTCGGTATCAGCCTCGACGGCGTTCTCGACCACGACGTCGGCGGCAGGCGTCACGTTGCCGCCCGAAATGGCGTCGTTGAGCTGCTCGCGCAGCTGGTCCATGCGCTCGCGGGCCAGGTCGACCTTGGCGCGCAGGTCGTCGGTCTTGGCGTCGACCATCGGGCCAAAGTCATTCACCGCAGCACGGGCCTCCTCGGCGCTGTGCTCGTAGGTGTCGCGCATATTGTCCCAGGCGTCGTTGGCGATATCGGCAGCCATGGCGCGGGTCTCGGCGCCCGAGCGCGGGGCCAGAGCAACGCCGACAATAGCGCCGGCAGCGGCACCAAAAAGTGCGCCGGAGACAAAGCTGAAAGTCTTACCCATGATCATTCCTCTCCTGCGGGCACGTCGGTGCCCACCGTTTGAATGCTGTCCATTATACCCGCAGCGCATCACTTGCCGCTCCGCTCATCTGCGTACGGCAAAGGCGCAGGTATGTGATGGTGATAAACGCCTAGGCCTACTCCTGGGGCATAGCCGGCATGGCCACCGTGGCACCCGGGTCCTCGCCGGCGCCGTCCACGAGCGGCAGACCGCCCTCATGCGCAGGTCCTGCCGGAACCGTCGCCGCACCGCCAAAGACGGCAGCGGAGGCCTCGTGGTTCTCGGCAACCGCACCCTCGGTATCAATCGCCACCTGGGGCTCGTCGTCAAAGTTGGGGACGCCCTGGGGCTCGGTGGGAACAGGCTCGGCGGTCGCATCGGCAACGGGCTCGGCGTCGACCGGCACATCGCCCTCGTCAGCGCCCTCGTCCTCGGCAGCATCTTCGCCGTTCGCAGCGGCGACGGCCTCGTGCGGGTCCTTACCCTCGGCCTCGGCGCGCATGCCCAGCACCAGGTTGCGCAAGCCCGCGACCGTACCGTCCACATCGGGAGCCGGCTGGTCGGCGTGCAGGTACGCCCAGTCCATCATAAAGGTGGCCGAAGACAGCGCGCCGATGGCCAGCGCGTCGTCAGGGCACGAAAGCTCAACCTCAAAGACGCGCTCGTCGTGCTCGCTTACGCGCGTGCGACCGCACGAGATGCTACCGGCAAGACCGGTCTCGTTCATGAGCTCGACCGTCACATGCTCCAGCAGGTGGCAGAGCTCGGTCTGACCCATGCAGTCCTGGAACTCGCGGCCGGAATCGCCCAGGCACAGGTGCTTGGCAATCGCGGGCACCAGGTAGTACACGCGCGCCGTGGCCTCGATGTCCTCCGAGGTCATGAGCGGCATGCCGGGGTTCACCAGCATGTGCGCGCAGATCTTGTCCTCGCTGACGGTGACCTTAAGGATGTTGAACAGGCCTGCCATAACTCTCCCCTACTCTTCCTTGCCTACTCGTCGCCGTCGTGCGGGTCCGCAGGGCCCGCGCCCGACGCCGCCGGCTTTTCTGCCGAGGACTCGGAATCCTTCTTATCGGTTTCGGCCGGAGCGATCACGCGAATGAGCGAGATGCGCTGGCCACGCATCGACTGCACTTTAAACTTGTACCCCGCGACCTCAAACACCTCTCCGATGTCGGGCACCGAGTCGCAAAGCTCCAAAATCCAGCCGGCGATGGTCTCATAATCATCGCTTTCCTCGAGCGGCCAACCAAGCTCAATCGCGTCATCGCACGAAAAACGCCCATCAACGAGCCACTCGCGGCGCGAAAGGCGCGTGAGATACTTGTTGTCGGGGTCGAACTCGTCCTCGATCTCGCCGACGATCTCCTCGACGATGTCCTCGATGGTGATGATGCCGGCCGTGCCGCCGTACTCGTCCACGACCACCACGATCTGGTCGTGCGAGGTCTGCATCTCGGACAGCAGCGGCAGGATGTCCTTGGTATCAGGCACAAAGGTGGCGTCGCGCAAATAGCTGGCGATGGGCTGGTCGCCCTTGCCGTCGAGCGCGGGCTGAATAAGGTCCTTGATGTGCGCGATGCCCGCCACGCTGTCGGGATCCTCGTGATAGACGGGGATGCGGCTAAAGCCGGTCTGGCGCATGGTGGACAGCACGCTGGCGACCGTCTCGTCATCCTCGCACATGGTGGTGTCAACGCGCGGCACCATGACCTCGCGGGCAACGGTGTCGCCCAAGTCGAAGATCTCGTGGATCATGCGCTTTTCCTCGTCGAGCAGGTCGTCCTGCTCCGAGACCATGTACTTGATCTCTTCTTCCGAGACGTTCTGGCGGTCGTCGGCGCTCTTGATGCGCAGGATGCGGGCCAGGCCATCGGAGCAAGCGCCAGTCAGCCACACGAGCGGACGGGCGATCTTTTGGAAAAACGACAACGGCCCCACGACCTGCTTGGACACGCCCTCAGCATTGGCTAGGCCGATGCGCTTGGGGACGAGCTCGCCAATCACGATGGACACGAAGGCGACCGCGACGGTGATGATGACCGGCGCCAGGCCGCGCGCGATGGCGGAGAGCGGCGCGATGCCAAAGCTCATGAGCCATGTGGCGAGCGGGTCGGACAGGCTCGTCGAGGCGACGGCGGACGAGGCGAAGCCCACGAGCGTGATGGCGACCTGGATGGTGGCGAGCAGCTGGTCGGAGTCGGCAGCCAGCTTAATGGCACGCTCGGCGCGCTTGTCACCTTCCTCGGCCTCGTGTTCCAACACGGCGCGCTTGGCCGTGGTGAGCGCCATCTCGGACATGGAGAAGTAGCCGTTGATAAGCGTCAGGACGAGCGTGGTAATAAGGGAGATGGTTATGTCCATCGGGAGTTTCTCGAACCTCCAAGATTCGGGACGTCAGGCAAAACGTTGATGGCGGATAGGGCAGTTGCACCCGGCGGGCGCCCGGACGGGTCCGCGGGCACAGACGCGATCGCTAGATTACGAAGAGGATCACCGCCATGAACTGGAAGATACTGCCGGCGAGCACCCACAAGTGAAACACGCTGTGCAGATAGCGCACGTTTTTGGCGATGTAGAACGGCACGCCCACGGTGTAGCACGCGCCACCAACGGCGAGCAGGGCAAGCGCGACGGGGTTGAGCAGAGACACGAGCTCGGGCAGCTTAAAGACGACGAGCCAGCCCATCAGCAAATAGACCAGGCCGCTTACCCAGTGCGGTTGGCGCTCGCGTAGGAAGCACTCGAGGGCGATGCCGATGATGGCGATGGCCCATACGGCAAAGAACAGCACGGCGCCGCCGTCGTTTGCGAGCGTGATGAGGCAAAACGGCGTATAGCTGCCGGCTATGAGCAGGTAGATGCAGCTGTGGTCGATGATGCGAAACACACGCTTGGCGCGCGCGGGCTGAATCGCGTGATAGAGCGTGGAAGCCAGGTATTCGAGAATAATGCTGACGCCATAGACGATTGCCGCGGCCATGTGGGCCGGGCCGCCACCGCGCAGGGCAGCGAATACAATCAGGAGCACCAGGCCCGCAATACCAAGCAGGCAGCCAACACCATGGGTGACGGAGTTCATGATCTCCTCGCCCACCGTGTACTGCGGAACGGCCGCGGCCTTGGGTCGCGGCTTGGAACTGTCGCTCGAATCGGACATGCCGGTTACATCCTCCAACGTAAAGAGTTTTCATCACTATATCAAAGCGTCTGGGTACGTGCGAAATTTGCACCATACGTGACCCTTTGTTTACCCATTCTTTGCTTGTTGACGCATCAACGGCGGACAATCATGGTTGATTACAGTGCTGGAGGACCGTTTTGGCTCCTGTCTTCGGAAGTATGCGGCAAAATCTGGAACTGCCGACCAGACCGCAGTTTTACCAACAATTTATCAGGGGTTTTGTTGTCAAAAATCGTTGTGCGCTCGGCGGTCTCGGAATTTGCCGCATACTTCCGAAAAACCGCCTGTGAGCACGGTGCTCGCAGGCGGTTTTTACTAACGTTGCGCCACAAAAGCGCTTATTTTGTCCAATAGCTAGGCGCTATTCGACCAAGGCCGTGCCTAGGCGGATGGTTTTAGAGTCTGCAAACAAATGGGCCTCCCGTGCAATACGAACTTGTGTTCTATTATTGCACGAGAGGCTTGTTGGAGCTGCGGGTTCTTCGGCGTACCGCGGTAATCTGGAGGTCCTGAATCAGATCAGGCAGGGAATGGTTACGCGAAGCTAGGCCGAAGAAATTCACAAGGTATCGGTGATAAGGTCATCACCGGCTCTAGTCAATAGTGCTTGCGATCTCCTTCGACCATAGGGCACTCTTCTTGATGACACGACGTTGCGTCTCGAAATCGATATAGAAAAGGCCGTAGCGCTTGTTGTATCCATTCGACCAAGAGAATTGATCCTGGAGAGACCAAACGAAATAACCTCTCACGTCTACGCCGTCTTCACGAGCTTTCAGGAGAGCATCCAAATGCTGATCGATGAAGTCGATCCTATCATCGTCGTCGACAAAATCGCCGGCTGCGTCCAACACGTCTTTGCTGCCAAGACCGTTTTCCGTGATGTAAATCGCGGGATGGGCTGGATAGTTCGCATCGACCTGTCGAAGAATGTCGTACAGACCTTGCGGGTAGACATTCCAATCCCAGTCGGTCGTCGGAACATCGGGGTTCTTGACAAGTTCTGCTATGCCCTTCATGCGGAGGGTCGTCGTTCCCTTTTCGCCGGTCGCGTTGTACTTGGAACGATTTTCACCTGCATAGGCCTGTACGAACTGCGGCTGATAGTAATTGATGCCGAGGTAGTCGTTGAGGCCAACAGCCGCCTGCATCTCATCGTAATCTCCGTCTTCAACTGAGAACGAAGCCTCCTGCACCCCACATATCTCCTCAATGAGCGCGCTGGTGCGATCCGTGAGTTTGCCGAAGAACGTTAAATCAAGCAGGAACCTATTCAGATAGGCATCCCAAAGCTCGGCGGCATGTCGGTTGTCGGGCGTATCAACGATTGGATACACGGGTTTAAGCGCGTGAATGACTCCAATGCGTCCTTGATGTCCGCCTTCCTTGAAAATCTTGACAACGCGAGCATGGGCAAGCGCCATGTTATGCATAGCCTGGAAAGACGACGAGAAATTGAACAGATCGGCTGGGGGGAATTCAGCTACGACATATTGGAAAAACGCCAGGCTAATCGGTTCATTGATCGTGAACCACTGGGAGACCTCTGTAAACTCCTCGAAGCAGAACTGCGCGTAGTTTACGAAGGAATCGATATTGGCGCGATTCAGCCAATCTCCCCGACTGAACATTCCGATTGGGGAATCGAGGTGATGTAGCGTTACGTACGGCTCGATTCCATGTTTGCGGCATTCAGCGAACAACTCGTGATAATACTTGACGCCCACGGGATTCGGGTCACCATCGGTATTCGGAAACACGCGAGCCCAGGAAATCGAGATGCGCAGCGCCTTTATGCCATGCTCGGCAGCGAGGCGGATGTCTTCTGGGTATCGGTGATAGAAGTCGCTTGCGGGATCAGGCAGGAAACGGCCCTTCGAAACGAGAAAATCGTCCCACATGGTCTTCCCCATGCCGTCTTTGCCCGTCGACCCCTCTACCTGGTAGGCGGCAGTGGCGGCCCCCCATACAAACCCCTCGGGCAACCGCTTGACGCGCTTGAGCAGTGTCATCGTTCACCTCCTCCATCCTCAAGGAACAAGCTGGCACCGTTTGTCTCGATCACTTTCCGATACCAGTAAAAGCTCTTCTTCCTGATGCGATCGTAGGTACCTTTTCCGTCATCATCTAGATCGACATAGACGAAGCCGTAGCGCTTTGACATCTGATTCGTCGACGTCGACACGACGTCTATGCAACCCCATGAGGTGTATCCCATGACCTCGACGCCATCGTCAATCGCCTCCGCGATAGCCCGGATATGCTGGCGGAAATAATCGATGCGGTAGTCGTCGTTGATGGAGCCGTCCTCCTCGACAACGTCACGGGCACCCAGGCCGTTCTCGACAATGAACAGCGGCTTTTGGTACCGATCGTACATATCGACAAGGGCGTAGCGCAGGCCATCGGGATCGATCTGCCAACCCCATTCGGAAACATCGAGATAGGGGTTCTTAACGCCCGTAGCCAGATTACCGCATACCTTTTCACGGTCATCCGCATCAACAGAATCGACGAGCGACATGTAGTAGCTGCAGGAGACGAAGTCCGCCGGATAGCACCGCAGAATCTCTTCATCACCCTGCTCGAATCTGACATCGATGCCATGCTTGTCCCAGTAGTTGAATATGAATGCTGGATACGCTCCACGGGCCTGAACATCGGAGTAAAAGTAGTTCTCGCGATTCGATTTCTGGGAAAGCAACATGTTCTTAGGATTGCAATTCTCAGGATAGGTTAGGGTCCGCGTGATCATACATCCCATCAAGGCATCAGGATCGATCTCGTGTAGCTCTTTCGTCGCGAGTGCGGCTGCGACAAATTGATGGTGGACGGCTTGGTATATCACCTCTTCGAGGTTGGCATCGGCGAAACGGTCTGGAACGATTCCCGCGGTCACGTAAGGATGCCTGAAAATCGAGTCGATCTCGTTGAACGTGATCCAATACTTCACAAGGCCCTTATATCGCTCGAAGCACACGCGCGCGAAACGGGCGAAAAGGTCGACAAGACGGCGGTCGTACCACCCTTGATAGTGGTCTGAAAGATACAGCGGCATATCATAATGATGGAGCGATACAAGCGGCTCGATTCCATGTTCGCGCATTGTTTTGAACATGTCCTCGTAGAACGAAAGCCCGGCCTCGTTCGGCTCTTCCTCATCGCCCATGGGAAAGATTCGAGCCCATTGAATGGACACGCGCAGGCACTTGAAGCCCATCTCGGCGAATAGAGCGATGTCCTCGCGATAACGATGGTAAAAATCAATGCCGTGTCGTTTCGGATACATGAGATCGTCATCCGTTTGCATCGCCTGGGCGATCTCCTCGGATGTAATTCCATGCTGGGCGCTGTAATCGCTTGGGTCGATGCCGGGTTTATAGCGGGAAACATCCGCGACGGTAGGGCCCTTGCCCCCTTCTCGCCAAGCGCCCTCGCATTGGCACCCGGCGATGGCGCCGCCCCAAAGGAAACCCTCGGGGAAGGGAGACTCGAGATGATGGAAAGCGATACTGGTGTTCATGGCTAATTGACTCCGTAGGTAGCGTCGACTTCTGCTTCCTCGAGGGCAGCAGCCTCCTGCTCCTTCTCCTGCTCCAGCTTGGCCTGGCGGTTGGAGATGAGCACAAATGGGGTCCAAATCACAGTCGCGACGGCGATGCAGATGATTTGCACCACAACGCCCTGCCAACCGTGGCTGATGAAGGGAGAGATCAGAACAGGGAGACCCAAGGGCACGTCAACGGTGTTGCACGGCAGGAATCCGATGTTCGTGGCGAACATGGCAATCGCGGTCGAGATGGGCGATGTGATGATAAGGGGGATCGCGAACGTCGGATTAAGCACGACGGGCAGGCCGAAGTAGACGGGCTCGGGGATACCGCAAATGGTCGCGGGAAGTCCGAACTTCGCGACCTCACGATGATCGTCGCGTTTTGAGAACAGCATGATCGCTATGATGAGGGAAAGGATGCAGCCCGCTCCTCCGGGGACCACGAAGTTAATCCAGAAGCCGTAGGTGACCGGCTGATCGGGCACTGCGCCAGAGCTGGCGGCAGCGATATTCGCCGCGATGGCGGCGGCCACCAGAGGATTGCGGATGGGCGAGATGACCAAGCCGCCGTGAATTCCCAGCGCCCAGAAGAGCTGCGAGATGAGAACCACGAGAACGATACCGACGGGGCTCTGGAACATGGTCTCCAGAGGGGTCTGCAGGAACGTATAGATAAAATCGTTTACATACGTACCCGTCAGGCTCTTGAATGCGATTCCGAAAATCGAGGAGCAGAGCAGCGTAATCAGAATCGGAAGCAGGACGTTGAAGGAAGTCGCGATCGCGGGAGGCACCGAGTCGGGCATCTTGATCTTGATGCGATCGATCTTCGTCAGCTTGCTGAACAGCTGAGAGTAGACGACGGCGCTGATCATGCCGATGAACAGTCCCTGAGCGCCCAAGATGCCCGTTACCAGTCCAGACACCGTCGTTCCATCGGGACCCGGTATGACGTTGGGCACCATGCTGATGTATGCTGCGATGCACACGATGCCCGCGATATGCTCGGGAACTTTGTCTCGGCGGGCGAGATTGGTCGCTACCAGGAAAATGATAGGAACCGTCATAAACGACATCGTGCAGTAATTCAGAAGCGAGAACGCCGGACCGAGAGCTGCCAGTGACGGAATCCACTGAGCGAGCCCGCTTGTCGGTGATGCGATCAGGTTATTCAGCAGTGATCCGAGAGAACCGACGATTACGAAAGGTAAAAAGGTTGTAAACGCGTTCTTAATGCTTGCAAGATACTTGTTGTCATCAACCTTTTCGGCAACAATAAGAATTGCATCCTCAAATTTTTGTGACATTGCCACAGAAAGCACCTTCTTTCACGAAATGGCATGTTGCGTCCGCCGGTAGTGCCAGCTGCCGGCGGATCATTTTTAAGCTACTTGGACGACGCCACCAAATCCTCAGCTTGCTTGAGAACCGCCGCTCCGTCACAGCGTCCATAGGAGACGGGGTCGATAACGCCAACCGGAGCACGCCCTTCAACAATCTTCGTCACTTTGCGCAAAATATGACGCACCTGTGGACCGAGCAGCAAGACATCGAAATTACCCAGCTCATCGGAAATCTGGCCCTGCTCAACAGCCCAGATTTTATAGTCCTTACCCTGGGCCTTAGCAGCCTCCTGCATCTTGGTCACAACGAGTGATGTGCTCATTCCCGCACAGCAGGCAAGCATGATATTCATGGTCTCTCTCCTTTGTTCTCACGCACTTGCGCACTTATGGACAAATGCTTAGTTAGTACCGTTCTTGTACAGATCGATGAATCGCTCGGCAAGATCGTTTGCGAGTATCGCCATCGTTAGATGGTCCTCTGCGTGCACCAAGATGATGTTCACCTCAACGGAGTTGCCATTTGCCTCATCGCGTGTAAGTTTGAACTGCACTTCATGGGCTGCATGCATCTCGTCTCGAGCCTCTTTAAGTTGGGCGTCGGCAGCTTCAAAATCGCCGTCGGCGGCAGAGTCGATCGCCATAAGGGCGGCAGACTTTGCGTTGCCGGCATGCAAGATAATCTGCATCGCATCCAAATACTTATCCTCGTCCATTTTCCCTCCTCCTATAGATCGCAGTGTCCGTGCAATAGCTCCATCAGTGTCGAGAGACTCTGATGGCTGATCAGCGTGTCGATGTCGTGTTCACTGGTAAGCAGCTTGGCCGCTCGCTGATAAAAACCTTGGAGATTTTTATCGCGCTTCTTGGATATGCTCAACAGGAAAACAACCTGGACATCATGAGTGTTCCAAGAAACAGGTTTATCAAGGATTCCGATGCATACGAACGTCTCATCCGTCACCGCCTCAAAGGGATGAGGAATGGCCACGCGATTTCCGAAAGACGTCTCAGCCAGTGATTCGCGCCTCAGTACCGAGGACTCAAATGCATCAGGGATTGGTTTAACGTCGGCGATTCGTTGACAGAGTTCAGAAATGACCTCTTCCTTGCTCTCGCAGTGCATGTGGGCGAAAAACAGATCCTCAGAAAAGAACGAGTCGATGACGTCATCCTGAATGCCACTGTTCAGGATGTGCTGAACGTTACCGATTTCACTCTCGTCGAGAAAAGCGCTCACGTGGAAGACAGGTATATCGAGCTTCTGTCGAATCGGCACAGTGGTAAAGACATAGTCGATATCGTGCAGGCTTGCCGCGTTGAGACTTCCGGCGTCACAGGTCCTAATCGTTCCGAGCATGCCTCCGAAAGCACTTCGGTATTGATACTCCAGCAGATGCGCGCTACCGGCACCCGATGCGCAAACAATCAGGATGTTCTTCTTGCTCTGTCCGTTTTTCTGTCGCTCAAGTGCGAGAGCGAACGCAAGGGCGATATACCCTATCTCCTCCTCAGAAGGTTTTTGCCGATACTTATCGGCCAGCACGGAAGAGCTGTCCGACGCCATGGAATACGCCAATGGAAACCGTCTTTTTATATCGCTCAGCAGAGGATTGTCGAGATTCATATGGCACTTCAGTCGCACAGAAAGAGGAACGATATGACGAGCCAGATTGAGGCACAGTTCGAAGTCTTCGCGAAAATCGAAACGGAATGACTCCCATACGCGCTCAATCATCTGCGCGGCAACACCCCAGGCTTCGCCTAAGATTTCGAAACCTTCATCATCCTTCCCGTCTGTATCGACAGTCTGTTTGCCAGCGAGATGAATTGCGATGTAGGCCACCTCTTCAACCGGCATCCCGATATCAAATTGAGCTGCCACTTTTCTCGCGATAGTCTCGGCTATGGCGTATTCGCGCCGCGTCTTAATATCCTTGATCTGAAGTTGTTCCATCGGAACATAGCAGTTGTTTCTTATGCGTTCGATTGCTACGGCAATATGAACAAGAAGATTATGGTATGCGACCGCATTGATATGGAATTCGTTTTGCTCAAGAGATTGATCGACACACTCTGCGATTTCAACGAGGTCATCCCCAAAAGGGGCATCCATTGCAAGGCTCGCCAAACAAAGACGGTGCATAAACTCGGGACCGATGACTCGAATCCCGTGTCTTGGTTTTCTTTCGATCTGCAACCCGAAACGACCGATATAGTCCTCGGCGGCCTTGAGATCATTCGAAATCGTCACCCTTGAAACATATAAGGTGTCGGCAAGGCGGTCTAGTGTGACCCACCCGTTTCGATAGAGCAGTTCATTTAGAATGAAACGAATTCGGCCCCTAGACGTGTCTGGCAGGGCATGGATACCATCAGCGTCGGCTTTGATAATCCCGTTGAACGCGTCGTTATCGCGAATCGATAACTCATATCCCTCGCCGCGTTTCATATCTATGCGCGCCGTATCATGGAAAAGCCGATTCAGTTGAGAGACATACGTACGAATGGTACGAGTGCTCACCCCAAGCATACGGGATAAATCACTTGCAGGAACCGACGGACTACGCCTGAGCTCCTGAATGATGTGCAACAACTTATCGTCCACGGTTCCTCCTCTCGCTATTGATAATAGGAAGGAACGTTACTCGATTCCACAAAGGATATTTCCTTCCAAATGGAAGATGTCCTTATGATTGAGTAGGCGTGTATGCAAGACAGAATGCCCAAGCAGCTCTCCAGCACGGCACATCCAGTTATACGCCATAGTCGAGCGAGCGCCAGTTGGTTATCCGCCGCTCGCGGTTCCAAACTGACCACTCGCAGTAGACGGCGGCAGCGCCGAAAAAATCTCTTTGAACCCTCACGCGATGGCTCGTTTTAGCTGGGAGAACTGGACTTTTTAGGCGAATATCGACATTTGCAACTCTAACTGACCCCTATTTTCGAAAGTGCGGGGGAAATGCCGGGAACCCCGAGCAGACCGCTGTTTTACCAACAATTTATCAGGGGTTTTGTTGTCAAAAAACGGTTTGTGGTCAGCGGTATTCGATTTTTCACCGCACTTCCGAAAAACCGCCCGTGGGCGCTGTGCCCACGGGCGGTTTTTACTAACGTTTCGCTACAAAAGCGCTTGATATGTCCAATAGACAGGTGCTACTTGACCTCGATGAGCTCGTACTCGCTCGTGCCCAAGCCGATCTTCTCGGCGTGCGCGATGCACGCGCGCCAGTCGGTGTCGGGGTGCGTGATGCAGAAGGGATCCTTGGCCTGCTCGCCCTCCAGATGCTCGTGGTTATGTTCCATCTTGGCCGCGCTATCGGTGAGCTCGGTGTTGGGCAGCGGCTCGGATGCCATGACGGCATCGGCGCAGGCCTGGTCGATGGCGACCGGGTCGAAGCTCGCGAACATGCCGATATCGTTGACGATGGGCGTGTCGTTTTCGGGATGGCAATCGCAGTTGGGGCTGATATCCATGGCGAGCGAAATGTGGAAGCTCGGGCGATCCTGGACAACGGCCTTGGTGTACTCGGCGATCTTGTAGTTGAGCACGTCGGCCGCGGCGTCATAGCCGGGCTTGATGGCGTCCTGGTTGCACACGCCGATGCAGCGGCCGCAGCCCACGCAGCGATCGTGGTCGATAGCGGCGACGTGAACCGTGCGGGTGTTGCCGTTGGCAAGCTCGCGCTCGCGGGTATCGTCAAACGAGATAGCGTTGTGCGCGCAGATCTTTTCGCAGGCACGGCAACCAATGCAGTGCTCGGTCGCGACGTTCGGCTTGCCGGCAGCATGCTGCTCCATCTTGCCGGCACGGCTGCCGCCGCCCATACCCAGGTTCTTCATGGCACCGCCAAAGCCGGCCTGCTCATGGCCCTTGAAGTGGGTGAGGCTGATCACGATATCGGCGTCCATGAGTGCCTGACCGATCTTGGCCTCGTGCACGTACTCGCCGCCCTCGACCGGGACGAGCGCCTCGTCGGTACCCTTGAGGCCGTCGGCAATGATAATCTGGCAACCCGTGGCATACGGGGTAAAGCCGTTCTGATAAGCGGTGTCGATGTGCTCGAGCGCGTTTTTGCGGCTACCGACATAGAGCGTGTTGCAGTCGGTGAGGAAGGGCTTGCCGCCCAGCTCCTTCACGACGTCTGCGACGGCGCGGGCGTAGTTGGGGCGCAAAAAGCTCAGGTTGCCCAGCTCGCCAAAGTGAATCTTAATGGCGACGAACTTGTTCTCAAAGTCGATCTGCTCAATGCCGGCGTGACGGATGAGGCGCTTGAGTTTGTCGAGCTGGCTCTCGCGAGCATGCGTGCGCAGGTTGGTGAAGTACAC
>USLO01000010.1 GCA_900555515.1 uncultured Collinsella sp. | reverse complement strand
CTGCCCGGCAAGACCACCATCATGAAGGAGTACTCCAAGGCCTATACGCCCGGCTCGGGCGAGACGCCGTACTACGCCATTCTTGAGCCCGAGAACCGTGAGCTCTATGAGCGCTATCTTGAGCGCGTTCAGAACCTGACGAACTTCCACCCGGTGGGTCGCCTGGCCGAGTATCGTTACTACGATATGGATGCCGTTACCAACTCCGCCCTCGATCTTTCGGATGAGATTATCGCCTGCCATGCATAAAGTCATATCATTCGGTATTCCCTCGTATAACGCCGCCAAGGACATGGACCATTGCATCACCTCCATTCTGGAGGGGAGCAATTACGCCACCGATATCGAGATCATCATCGTTGATGACGGTTCCAAGGACGAGACGGCGGCCAAGGCCGATGAGTGGGAGACGCGTTACCCCGGAATCATCCGCGCGGTGCATCAGGAGAACGGCGGCCACGGCATTGCCGTCCTTTCGGGCTTGCGCGAGGCACAGGGCACCTACTACAAAGTTGTCGACTCGGACGACTGGCTCGATGGCGCAGCCCTGTCGACCATGCTTTCGATCCTTCGCGGTTTTGAGGAGCGCGACCAGCGCGTCGACCTCTTTATCTCGAACTATGTGTACGAGAAGGTTTACGAGGGTACGCACACCGCTATTGGCTACAAGTTTGCCCTGCCGCGAAAAAAGATCTTTACCTGGGACCAGATTGGTCATTTCCGTCTGGACCAGAATCTGCTCATGCACAGCCTGTGCTATCGCACGGATGTGCTGCGCGCGTCCAATCTGCCTATGCCGCCGCACACGTTCTATGTAGACAACATCTACGCCTACGTGCCGCTGCCGCGCTGCAAGACCATGTACTACGCCGACATCGACCTCTATCGCTACTTTATCGGTCGCGAAGGCCAGAGCGTCAACGAGGCAACGATGGTCAAGCGTCTGGACCAGCAGTTCCGTGTTACGCGTATCATGATGGAGTCGTACCACCTGTACAGCGATGTTGAGTCGTCGCGCCTGCGTTCGTACATGATGGGCTACTTCACCATGATGATGGCGATCTGCTCGGTTCTCACCAAGCTTTCCGAGGAAGATTGCGCCGACGAGCGCTTGAAGACGCTGTGGAATGATTTGAAGGCCTACGACGAGCGCATGTATCGTCGTGCCCGCTACGGCGTGGTCGGGTTCTTCACCAACCTGCGCGGACGGGCGGGAGACAAAACCACACTCGGCCTATACCGTCTTGCCTCAAAGATCTTCAAATTCAACTAGCTGCCGAGTAATCGCTGCTGATAGGTTGACTGGGCCCCTTGGCCTTTAGTTTGCTACTGCGAACAGTCCTGCTCGCACGGAAAGCACATTAAGTGCTTTCCGGCTCGTGCGGAACTTGTATCAAACTAAAGGCCAAGGGGCCTCTGCTATAAGAAACGATTGTCAGGTTATTTGAATTTGAAGATCTTCGACGCGCGGTACACAGGGGCCTGGTCTGAAAAGAATCTGGTTGGTAGGTTGCCCGGTGGGGCTTGGTTATGTTTGTCGCGAGTTCCGCACGAGCCGAAGAGCACTTAATGTGCTCTTCGTGCGAGCCAGGACTGTAGAGCAGCAAACATAACCAAGCCCCACCGGGCAACCGGTCAGGTTAGGCTACTTCGCGGCGCCGGGGATGCCGTGGGAGATTTTGGCGGTTTTGGCTCCGTTTACGATGGCGGTTTCCAAGGCCCTTACTGCGAGCATGCCCAGCAGGTCTAGGGGAACGGCGGCACTTGCCTGGGCGCCCAGTTTGCCGCTGGCGAGGGTGTAGATGGTGTCGCCGTCGTTGGTGGTGTGCGTGGGACGGATGGCGTGTGCGTAGGCGTCTGCGGCCATCTGGGAGACCTTGGTGGCTTGTGCCTTAGTGAGTTCTACGTTGGTGACGATGCAGCTGATGGTGGTGTTGGTGCGGTCGAGCGGCATCTGCATGGATCCGGCGGCGGCAAAGGCTGCGAGTTCCATGTCGACAATCTGGTCGCTATCGGCTGCGGCGCGCATACCGGCGACCCACTCGCCGGTGAAGGGGTCGACAACGTTGCCGCAGGCGTTGACCGAGACCACGGCGCCCACCTTGATGGGGCCGAGCGCCACGGCGGCAGCGCCAAGGCCGGCCTTCATGCAGGTAGCGGGGCCCATGAGCTTACCCACGGTAGCGCCCGTGCCGGCGCCCACGTTGCCCTGTTCGAGCCTGGTGGGGGTGTTGTCGAGTGCTTCGCGCACCGCGGCGATGCCGGCCTCAATGTCAGGGCGAACGGTGGGGTTACCAAAGGCGAGGTCGAAGATACAGCTGGAGCACACGATAGGCACCTGCGTGGGGCCGACGGGAAGGCCGATGCCGCGGCTCTCAAGCTCGCGAGCGACGCCGCTTGCAGCCTCGAGGCCAAAGGCCGATCCACCCGAAAGGCAGACAGCGTGGACCTTGTCGACGGTGTTCTCGGGTCGCAGCAGGTCGGTTTCGCGCGATGCCGGAGCACCGCCGCGAACGTCAACGCCGCCGGTGGCGCCCTCGGGTGCCACGATTACGGTGCAACCGGTGCCGGCCTCCTCGTCCGTATAGTTGCCATAGCAAAAGCCATCGACATCGCAGACGTCAATGGCCTCGAGCAGTGTATCCATGTTTAACTCCTATCGGTTTTCCGCCGCGCCTTGTGCCCGGTCGGGATCCGTACGGTACGCCAAAATTGTAGGCGCCGGGGGATACCCAGCGCCAGATGCAATTACGAGAGTTTTTGAATCGCGCGCGCGACGCGGGCGATGGGTAGGCCCACCACGTTATAGAAGTCGCCCGAAATATCGTGCACGAGCATGCGTCCTCCTGTGCCCTGAATGCCGTAGGCGCCGGCCTTGTCCATGGGCTCACCCGAGGCGACGTAGTGCTCGATCTGCTCGTCGGTGAGCTCGTAGAACGTTACGTCGGTCACATCGACAAAGGACAGGCTCTCGGCGGCATGCGGGGCAGCCGTATCGCCTGCTTTAACGATGCAGACGCCGGTTGCGACCTGGTGCGTGCGGCCCGAAAGCTCACGGAGCATGGTGCGCGCCTCGTCCTCGGTTGCCGGCTTGCCCAGAATCTTGCCGTCAAAGGTGACGATGGTGTCGGCCGCGACCGTCAGCTCATTGGGCTCGGCATGCTCGGTGGCAACGGCGGCGGCTTTTGCGCGTGCTAAGCGTTCAACGAGCGTAAGCGGGGCCTCGCCATCAAACGGCGTTTCGTCGATATCGGCAGGAATGATGCGAATGTCATAGCCCGCCTCGTGCATCAACTCGATGCGGCGCGGTGATTGCGAAGCCAAAATCATAGCTGAATGCCCTCGGCGACCTTCTCGACGGCCTTGTCGCCGGCGAGCGTGCGCAGCAGCTCAAGCGCAAAGGGGAGCGACTGGGCCATGCCGCTGGCGGTGATGATGTTGCCGTCTTGCGTAACCTTCTCGCCGGTATAGGTGCCTTCGGGGAAGCTTTTCTCAAAGCCAGGGAAGCACGTGGCGTGGCGCCCCTCGAGCAGATCGAGCTCGCCCAGGATAAACGGGGCGGCGCAGATGGCGGCGACGTGCTTGGTCGCGGCGAACTCGCAGACCACGTCGCAGACGCGCTGATCGGCGCGCAGGTTGGTGGCACCGGGTAGGCCGCCGGGTAGCACGACGCAGTCGTACTCGTCAAAGTCGATCTCATCAAAGAGCGCATCGCAGGTCACGGGGATCTGCAGCGAGCTTACGACCTCACGCGTGGGCATGATCGAGACGAGCGTGGCACGCACGCCGCCGCGACGCATGACATCGACCATGGTCAAGCATTCAATAGTTTCAAAGCCATCGGCGGCGAGAACGGCAACGCTGGGCATGAGGGTTCCTTTCATAGGCGGCATACGATTAGCCGTCTTATACCCCGAAGACCTCCGCTTGCCACGCTCGATTTCCCAATGATTTTTCTGAGCAATGATTAAGTGGCTAGTTGCGCCTAAGGTGGACGACGGTCTCGCAGTGGAAGGTTTGCGGGAATAGGTCAACTGGCGTGATCTTTACGGGGGAGAAGGTGCCTTCTTCGACAAAGCGTTTGAGATCGCGCGCCAGGGTGGCCGGGTCGCAGCTCACGTAGGCGACATCGCGGGCACTCGTGCTGGCGATGAGGTCGATGGCCTCGGGCGCCAGGCCCGCGCGTGGCGGATCGACCACCAGGACATCGGCGTCCTGGTCGGGGAACTCGCGCACGGCATCGCCGCCGATGACGTCGACGTTGTCGAGCTTGTTGATCTCGAGGTTACGGCGCAGGTCGCGCACGGCCGGACCGTAGGCCTCGACGGCGGCAACAAAGTCGCAGCGGCGGGCGAGCGGCAGGGTAAAGGTTCCGGCGCCGCAGTACAGGTCCACGGCAAGCTCGTCTTCTTGTGGGTCGAGCGCCTCCATGACGAGCTCGATCAAAATCTCGGCACCCTTGGTGTTGACCTGGAAAAAAGACGGGGCAGACAAGCGCATCTGGCCGTCAGCGATGTTCTCGGTCCATGAGCCCTCTCCGGCGAGCATTTCGACCTTGGAGACACGGCGGGCCTTCTTTTCGCCCTTGCTCATCACGCGCACGATGCTCGTGGGATGAGCGGCGTCCGCCAGCACGCGGGAGACCTGCGAGCGCGGAAAAGAGCCTGTGGGCGTCCAGAGTGCGACCTCGAGTGCCTTGGTGCGGCGCGATGCGCGAATGCCCACGCGTTCGAGCCCCAAGTCATGGCTGCCGCTTAGATAGTTGAGTGCACCGACGACCGATTTGAGCGCCTTCGGGAAGCGCTTATCGAACAGCGGGCACGTATCGACGGTCACGATTTTGCTGGGGTCGACACCGTGCATGCTAAGGCGCACGCGACCGTTGACGACGGTCGGTTCGAGCTCGATTTTATTGCGGTAGCCCCAGTCGTCCTTGGTGTGGCAGATGGGCTGTACCAACTCATCGACCTGCTCAGGAGCGAACTTGCCGATGCGCTCGAGCGTGGAGCGCAGGTTTTGCTCCTTGGCGGCGAGCTGTGCCGTGCGTGAGAGATTGCCCCACGAGCAGCCGCCGCAGATGCCCACGAAGGGGCAGGGAGGCTGAATGCGATCGGGGCTTGGCTCCAGAATCTCGGTGGTGCGGGCGCGCATGAACGACTTGCCGTCCTGTACGACCTCGGCCTCGACGGTGTCGCCTGCCACGGCGCCCTGCACAAAGACGGCCTTGCCGTTGTCGGCGTGCGCCAGCCCGTCGGCGCCGTAGGTCATCGATTCTATAGTGAGCTTCATATTCCTGCCTGTCATTCGCGTTGTTGTTCGCACCATGGTAGCAGGGAAAAGCGCCCCGCATCCGAGGCTTTCCTCAAATGCGGGGCGCTTCTACAAACTGCTTCTACAAACGACTATTTCGTCTTGCCGGTAATGAGCGTCTTAAGACCCAGGCCGATCAGGCCCAAGCCCATGCGCACGCGACCGGGGCGATGGCGCTCGATGGCCTTGGTCTTGCCGGCGGGCTTATCGCGACGGGCGCTCGTCTCGGGTGCGGGCTTGGTGACCTGCGGCTCGGGTCGAGGTGCAGGTGCAGGCTCGGGTTCAATGACGGTCGCCTGGACCTCTTGGACCTTGGGTGCTACCGGCTGCGGCTCGGGCTGGGGGGCGGGTTCCGCCTCAATGACGGGCTCGGGCGCGGCCTCGGCGTTGCGATAGGCACGCTCCAGCAGGGCTTCCTGCGAGTTGAAGGGTTTCTCACCCTCTGCACGCTCCACGGGGACCCAGGTGCCGTCGCTCGTGAGGCTGCGGGCCTTCACGTTGTCCCGCAGCTGCATGCCCATGTACTCGTGTACCAGGGCGCGGCAGGTGGGGTCGAGCACGGGGAAGGCGATCTCCACGCGGTGCTCGGTGTTGCGTGTCATCATGTCTGCCGAGCTCAGGTAAATCATGTCCGAGTCCACGCCAAAAGCGTAAACACGGGCGTGCTCCAAAAAGCGTCCGACGATGGAGCGGACATGCACGTTCTCGGTCTTGCCCGGAACACCGGGCTTGAGGCACGAGATGCCGCGGATGATCATGTCCACGCGCACGCCGGCACACGATGCCTCGGCGATCTTGTCGATAACCTCGCGGTCGGTCAGCGAGTTGAGCTTAAAGAACACGCGGGCGGGCTCGCCAGCGAGAGCGCGCTGAATCTCGCGATCCAGGCCGCGCATGATGAGCGGCTTGAGGCCTACGGGCGCCACACCCAGGAAGCGGTAGTCGCCGCGCAGGTTGCCCAGCGACAGATTGCGGAAGAACAGGTTGGCGTCCTCGCCGATGCCGGGATGGGCGGTCATGAGCATAAAGTCGCTGTAGAGCTTGGCCGTCTTCTCGTTAAAGTTGCCGGTGCCCAACAGCGTCAGGCGTGTAAGCGCCATGCCCTCGCGATAGGTGAGCTGGCAGATCTTGGAGTGGCACTTAAAGCCTTCGGAGCCGTAGATGACGGTGCAGCCTGCCTCTTCCAGACGCTCGGCCCACTCGATGTTGTTCTGCTCGTCGAAGCGGGCGCGGAGCTCCATGAGCACCGTGACCTCTTTGCCGTTCTCGGCGGCATCGATCAGCGACTCGCACAGGCGGCTCTGCTTGGCCACACGGTAGAGCGTGATGCGCAACGAGATGCACTCGGGGTCGTAGGCGGCCTCGTGTACCAGATCCAAGAAGGGGTTCATGGCCTCATAGGGATAAAAGAGCAGCTTGTCGTGCTGAAGTACCTGCTCGCGGATGGAGCGGGTCATATCGATGGTGGGGTTGGGCTGCGGCTTAAACGGCGTAAAGAGCAACTCGTTGCGCAGGTGCTCGGGAATCTTGCCCTCAATGCCAAAGACATAGTCCAGGTTGAGCGGGATATCGCAGGTAAAAACCGAGCGACGCGAGAGCTCGAGCGCCTTGCGGATAGTCTTGAGCGTTGCTTTTTCGAGCGACCCCGAGACCGCGAGCACTACCGGCTGCAGACGCAGGCGCTTCTTGAGGATGCGCTTCATGTGCTGGCGGTAGTCCTCCTCCTCTTCGACGCCCTCGCCGTCCGGATCGATGTCGGCGTTGCGGGTGACGCGGATCAGCGCACGATCCAGCGGCTTATAGGAGCCAAAGCAGCTGTCCAGGCAGGCGAGGATGACGTCCTCGAGCAAGATGTAGGAGTAGGTGCCGGTGGGCGAGGGGATCTCGACCACGCGGTTCATCGAGGCGGGAATCTCGATAAGGCCCAGCAGGCTCTCCTCGTCGGTGGCGCCGTCCAGACCACAGGCCAGATAGAGCGCGCCATTGCGTAGGTTGGGGAAGGGGTGGCGAGGATCGATGACCAGCGGCGAGATGACCGGCGACACGTAGGCCTGGAAGTAGCGGGTTACAAAGGTGCGCTCCTCGGGCGTAAGCGAATCGATGCGGGCGCGGTGAACGCCCAAGGTGTCGAGCTTGCCCTCGATGCTCTTAAAGATGGACTCCCAACGGGTAAGGAGCCCGGGCATTTCGGCCATGACAGCATCGACCTGTTCGGAGGCGGTCATATTGCTCTTGTTGTCGACAGGCTGTTTTTTGAGCTCTGCCAGATCGGACAGGCCGCCCACGCGCACCATGAGAAACTCGTCGAGGTTAGACTCGAAAATCGACACGAACTTTAGACGCTCGAACAGCGGAACGGTCTCATCGAAGGCTTCGTCAAGCACGCGGTTGTCAAAGCGCAGCCAGCTAAGCTCTCGGTTTTGCGTGTACGAGAAGTCGCGCGGCGGTTTGCGCAGCTTTGCGGCGGCTTGCTTCTTTTCGATTTTACTCGGCATATGCATCTGTCCGTTCAGTCCCCGTAGAGGACGGTAGCCTAACTCTAATTCACTATTGTCTCAATTTAGTCGACCGCTGGCACGGACGTATCGCGTGAACGGTATCTTTACCTACTTCTTACGCTGCCAAGTCATAGGACTGACGTCCTGCTCGTCTGCAAGCGCTCTATATCCTCACTCAACTGGTACGTAAGTGTGAATAAGAATGATGGATAGCTGAATATCATTGAATGCAGGCGGAAACGTAAACAAACATCATTTATATACATAAAACCGATTTAGCTATGCAATTCTGAATCAAAAGTTTAGAGATGCAATTGCAAATAGTTTTTAGGAAAAAAGAGCGTTTACCTTAGAAAAGTTACTTTAGAACGCCGAAGTACATTATGGGGGAATCTCGTGCGATATACCGTTCATCGCACTTTGTTGACCGTTCGGGGGCGAGGTGGAATTGCGGGTGGAATTTGGATATAACTAGAGCTGTCAGCAAGCAGCGTCCGCTATGGAAGGGCGCTGAGAGATTCGGCCGAAAGGCCCGAAAGAAAGGTAGGAGGCCATGACGAAAGGTCTGCACGTGCCTTCCGAGATCGGCAAGCTCAGGAAGGTCTGCCTGCACCGTCCCGGCGACGAGCTCCTCAACCTGCCGCCCGACGAGCTCGAGCGACTCCTGTTCGACGACGTCCCGTTCCTGGAGGTCGCGCAGCAGGAGCACGACACCTTCGCCCAGATCCTGAGGGACCAGGGCGTGGAGGTCCTCTATCTCGAGAACCTCGTCGCCGAGGTGTTCGACCAGGTCCCCGGCGCCCGCGCCGAGTTCACCGACCAGTACATCGCCGAGGCCGGCATCCGCGGCCAGCACATGCCGCAGATCGTCCGCGAGAAGCTGGACTCCATCGAGGACAACCTCGAGTTCGTCAAGAAGACCATGGCCGGCATGACCAAGTCCGAGATCGACATGCCCCTCACGGCCTCCACGACCCTCGACTCCCTGGTCAACTCCGAGTCCGAGTCCGACCTGATCATCGACCCGATGCCCAACCTCTACTTCACCCGCGACCCGTTCGCGGTCGTCGGCGAGGGCGTCAACCTCAACCGCATGTACTCGGTCACCCGCAACCGCGAGACCCTGTACGGCAAGTACGTCTTCAAGTACCACCCCGACTACAAGGACGTCTCGCTGTACTTCCGCCGCGACTGCCAGTTCCACACCGAGGGCGGCGACGTGCTGAACATCAACGAGAAGACCCTCGCCGTCGGCATCTCCCAGCGCACCCAGGCCGCCGCGATCGACGTCATGGCCCAGAACATCTTCTGGAACTCCGACTCCAAGGTCGAGCGCATCCTGGCCTTCGACATCCCGGTCTCGCGCGCCTTCATGCACCTCGACACGGTCTTCACCCAGATCGACGTCGATAAGTTCACGATCCACCCCGCCATCATGGGCACCCTGCGCGTCTACGAGCTGACCGCCGGCAAGAACCCGGGCGACGTGAACATCCGCCTGATCGAGGACACCCTCGAGCACGTCCTGGAGGACGCCACCGGCGTCGACCAGGTCAAGCTGATCCCCTGCGGCGGCGGCGACCCGATCGCGGCCTCCCGCGAGCAGTGGAACGACGGCTCCAACACCCTGTGCGTCGAGCCCGGCAAGATCTGCGTCTACGCCCGCAACACCGTCACCAACGACGTGCTGTACAAGGAGGGCCTGGACCTTCTCGTCGTGCCCTCCGCCGAGCTCTCCCGCGGCCGCGGCGGCCCGCGCTGCATGAGCATGCCCTTCTGGCGCGAGGACCTCTAGGGTCTTCTAGGACCCGTACAGGTCATAATACATACATCTAGCTGCCATTAGATGTCTCCCATTGGGGCGGTGCGGGTTTTCGCACCGCCCCAATCTTGTATGAGGAACGTCAACACGATTGGATGACTGCTTTTGTAAGGAGCTTGGCCATGGACATCAAGACGATTGGCGTTGAGGAATGGCTCAACGTTTGGGAGAAGAGCGCCACGTGGGACATCGCCCAGTCGACGATCTCGTCGCTCACCATGGGCGAGCTGCGCGCGCTTGATGAACAGGACGGCGCCACGTTCTACGAGCGCCTGGATCGCGAGAAGATGAACTACGGCTGGATCGAGGGCTCGCCGGAGTTTAAGGCCGAGGTTGCCAAGCTGTATCGTCGGGAGGTCAATCCCGATCACATTCTGCAGACCAATGGCTGCACGGGCGCTAACCTCAACGCCATCATGGCTGTGGTCGAGCCCGGCGACCATGTTATCGCCGAGTGGCCCACCTACGCGCCGCTCTACGAGATTCCGCGCACGCTGGGCGCCGAGGTCGAGTATTGGGAGCTTCGCGAGGAACTCGGCTGGAAGCCCGATATCGAGGAACTCAAGCGCTTGGTGCGCCCCAACACCAGACTCATCTGCATCAACAACGCATCGAACCCCATCGGTACGGTGCTCGATGCCGATATGCTCGGCCAGATTGCCGAGATCGCCCGTTCGGTGGGCGCCTACGTGCTGTGCGACGAGGTGTATCTGCCGCTTGAGAACACCGAGGCCTTTATGTCGATGGCTGACGTGTACGAGAATGCCATTGTCACCAACTCGGTGTCCAAGACCTATTCGACGCCTGCGGCCCGCGTGGGCTGGGTCGTGGCAGACGAAGAGATATCCAGCCGCATCCGCACCTATCGCGATTACACCATGATCTGCGGCGGCGTGTTCAACGATGCCCTGGCGACCTATGTGCTTGAGCACAAGGACAAGATCCTTGAGCGCAATCGCAAGATCGTGTTTGGCAACCGCGATATCGCGCAGGCTTGGATCGATACGCAGCACCGCGTTTCCTGGACGGCGCCGCAGGGCGTGTCCACCTCGTTTATCCAGCTTGATATTCCCGAGGACGACGAGGAGTTCTGCAAGCGCCTGCTGTCCGAGAGGGGAGTGCTGCTGGTACCCGGCAGCCGCTTTGAGCTTCCCTGCGGCGCACGCCTGGGCTACTGCGCGAGCGAGGACGTTCTGCGCGAGAGCCTGAGGCTTTTGGGCGAGGCACTGGCGGAGTTCGATCGCTAGGATTCCGATGATCTTCGAGGGCCTTATCCAAATTAGCCGAAGATAATCGAAAACGGACCCGTTTCCCTAGTGAAGCGGGTCCGTTTTTCTATACCGAGAAGTCAAGTTGTTACAAATGGAGCCGTAAAGCGAGTCGGTATCCGCTGGGCCTTATACTGAGTTTCCGGTGAACGGTATCAAGCGTCTGGTAAACGGTAATTTATTTACCAGAAATGAATAGGACAAACTTTTTTCTGAATAAAAATGAAAATGGTTGAGACACGGTATGAACCGCTAATTCTATTCATAGCTTTATTGGAAATATGCAATATGAGGGTGGTTTAGCAAAGTTTAGTTCCATTTGATTTTAGGATTGAAAACGCGTTTAAGCACGTAAATACGCTTTATTAAGATGAAGTGTGCCATGCGTGAAGTATATGTGTATGCCGTTCACCCCCTATAAAAAACCGTTCGGGGGCAAGGTGGAAGTATGAGCTGATTTTGGATATAAATATGTCGTCAGCAATAACGCCTCACACGGAGGGGCGCTAACGAATCGGCCCTGACAGGGGCCCGAAAGAAAGGTAGGAGGCCATGACGAAAGGTCTGCACGTGCCTTCCGAGATCGGCAAGCTCAGGAAGGTCTGCCTGCACCGTCCCGGCGACGAGCTCCTCAACCTGCCGCCCGACGAGCTCGAGCGACTCCTGTTCGACGACGTCCCGTTCCTGGAGGTCGCGCAGCAGGAGCACGACACCTTCGCCCAGATCCTGAGGGACCAGGGCGTGGAGGTCCTCTATCTCGAGAACCTCGTCGCCGAGGTGTTCGACCAGGTCCCCGGCGCCCGCGCCGAGTTCACCGACCAGTACATCGCCGAGGCCGGCATCCGCGGCCAGCACATGCCGCAGATCGTCCGCGAGAAGCTGGACTCCATCGAGGACAACCTCGAGTTCGTCAAGAAGACCATGGCCGGCATGACCAAGTCCGAGATCGACATGCCCCTCACGGCCTCCACGACCCTCGACTCCCTGGTCAACTCCGAGTCCGAGTCCGACCTGATCATCGACCCGATGCCCAACCTCTACTTCACCCGCGACCCGTTCGCGGTCGTCGGCGAGGGCGTCAACCTCAACCGCATGTACTCGGTCACCCGCAACCGCGAGACCCTGTACGGCAAGTACGTCTTCAAGTACCACCCCGACTACAAGGACGTCTCGCTGTACTTCCGCCGCGACTGCCAGTTCCACACCGAGGGCGGCGACGTGCTGAACATCAACGAGAAGACCCTCGCCGTCGGCATCTCCCAGCGCACCCAGGCCGCCGCGATCGACGTCATGGCCCAGAACATCTTCTGGAACTCCGACTCCAAGGTCGAGCGCATCCTGGCCTTCGACATCCCGGTCTCGCGCGCCTTCATGCACCTCGACACGGTCTTCACCCAGATCGACGTCGATAAGTTCACGATCCACCCCGCCATCATGGGCACCCTGCGCGTCTACGAGCTGACCGCCGGCAAGAACCCGGGCGACGTGAACATCCGCCTGATCGAGGACACCCTCGAGCACGTCCTGGAGGACGCCACCGGCGTCGACCAGGTCAAGCTGATCCCCTGCGGCGGCGGCGACCCGATCGCGGCCTCCCGCGAGCAGTGGAACGACGGCTCCAACACCCTGTGCGTCGAGCCCGGCAAGATCTGCGTCTACGCCCGCAACACCGTCACCAACGACGTGCTGTACAAGGAGGGCCTGGACCTTCTCGTCGTGCCCTCCGCCGAGCTCTCCCGCGGCCGCGGCGGCCCGCGCTGCATGAGCATGCCCTTCTGGCGCGAGGACCTCTAAGTCTTTCCGTTTCCGGTGCGGTCCCCCTACAACCGCACCGGCTTCGCCCGTTAAACGGGCACCACTAATACTTACGTAATTCATTTCTTCGAAAGGAATCAAACCATGGGTGTTAACCTTTCCGGCCGTAGCTTCCTCAAGCTTCTCGACCTCACCACCGAGGAGATCGAGTACCTGCTCAAGCTCTCCAAGAACTTCAAGGATATGAAGCGCGCTGGCGTTCCGCACCGCTATCTCGAGGGCAAGAACATCGTTCTGCTCTTCCAGAAGACCTCTACTCGTACCCGCTGCGCCTTCGAGGTCGGCGGCATGGATCTGGGCATGGGCGTCACCTACCTCGATCCGGGTTCGTCGCAGATGGGCAAGAAGGAGTCCATCGAGGACACTGCCCGCGTTCTCGGCCGCATGTATGACGGCATCGAGTTCCGTGGCTTTGCCCAGGACGACGTCGAGGAGCTCGCTGCTAAGTCCGGCGTGCCCGTGTGGAACGGCCTGACCACCGAGTGGCACCCCACCCAGATGCTCGCCGACATCCTGACCGTCCAGGAGAACTTCAACTACGACATCAAGGGCAAGACCCTCGTCTTCATGGGCGACTGCAAGAACAATGTCGCTCGCTCCCTCATGGTCGTCTGCTCCAAGCTCGGCATGAACTTCGTGGCCTGCGGCCCCGAGGAGTGCATGCCCGCTGACGACGTCATCGAGGCCTGCAAGCCCATCGCCGAGGCTAACGGCTGCACCATCAAGCTGACCACCGACGTCAAGGACGGCGTCACCGGTGCCGACGTTATCTACACCGACGTGTGGGTCTCCATGGGCGAGCCCGACGAGGTCTGGGCCGAGCGCATCGCTCAGCTCACCCCGTATCGTGTCACCTCCGAGGTCATGGCTATGGCCAACCCGGGTGCCATCTTCCTGCACTGCCTGCCCAGCTTCCACGACACCAACACCACCATTGGCGCCGAGAAGTGCGAGCAGTTCGGCATCACCGAGCAGGAGGTCACCGACGAGGTCTTCGAGAGCCCCGCTTCCAAGGTCTTCGACGAGGCCGAGAACCGCATGCACACCATCAAGGCTGTCATGTACGCCACGCTCAAGTAAGAGCATCTAGCATCTCGCTCGGGGTGTATTGCTGCACACCCCGAGCGGTTTTATCTGGTAATAATCTCGCATCAAGCGGCAGGCACGGCACGGAAGAGCCGCTTCTGGCGAGATCAGTAAATGATTTATGAAGGGGGGATGAGAACTATGACTGAGACCGCTAAGAAAAAGCGCGGTATGCCTTCATCGTTCACCATTCTTCTTGCTCTGCTGGCAATTGTCGCAGTGATTACCGTTATCGTCTCCGGCACGTCCGGCGGCGCGGTTACTGCCGCCCGTCTGAGCGATTTCTGCACCGCCCCGATTAAGGGCTTCGCTGACGCTCTGCCCGTCTGCCTCTTCGTTATGATCCTGGGCGGCTTCCTCGGTATGATGACCGAGACCGGCGCCCTGGACAACGGCATCGCCGTTCTGGTGCAGAAGCTTAAGGGCAACGAGATTATGCTCATTCCCGTGCTGATGCTCATCTTCTCCCTCGGTGGTACCACCTATGGTATGTGCGAGGAGACCGTTCCCTTCTACGCCCTGCTCGCCGCTACCATGATGGCCGCTGGCTTCGACCCCATGGTCGGTGCCGCTACCGTCCTGCTCGGCGCTGGCTGCGGCTGCCTGGGCTCCACGGTTAACCCGTTCGCCGTCGGCGCTGCCGTCGACGCTCTGACCGGCGTTGGCATTGAGGTCAACCAGTCCATCATCATCGGCCTCGGTGCCGTCCTGTGGATTGTCACTACCGCTATGTCCATCTTCTTCGTGATGAGCTACGCCAAGAAGGTCAAGGCTGACAAGGGTTCCACCATCCTGTCGATGCAGGAGCTCAAGGACGCCGAAGAGGCTCACGGCAAGGCTGCTTCCGAGGTCCACAAGGAGGTCAAGCTCACCGGTCGTCAGAAGGGTGTTCTGATTGCCTTCGCCTTCACCTTCGTCGTCATGATCGTCGGCTTCATTCCGCTGGCCGACCTCAACGAGGGCGTCGCTAACTTCTTCGACGCTGGCGCTGTCTACGACGCCGACGGTAACGCCGTCGTCCAGGGCTGGTCTGCCTTGATCACCGGCCTGCCCATTGGCCAGTGGTACTTCGACGAGGCTTCCACCTGGTTCTTCCTCATGGCCGTCCTGATCGGTATCATCGGTGGCCTGTCCGAGAAGCAGATCGTTAACACCTTTATCACCGGCGCTGCCGACATGATGTCCGTTGTTCTCGTCATCGCCCTCGCCCGTGGTATCTCCGTCCTCATGGCTAACACCGGCCTCGATGTCTTCGTCCTCGACGCTGCCGCCAATGCTCTGGCTGGCCTGTCCGGCGTGATCTTCGCTCCCATGAGCTTCCTGGTCTACTTCGGCCTGTCCTTCCTGATCCCCTCGACCTCCGGTATGGCCACCGTCTCCATGCCCATCATGGGACCGTTGGCTGTTAAGCTCGGCTTCTCGCCTGAGGTCATGGTCATGATCTTCTCCGCCGCCATCGGTGTCGTGAACCTGTTCACCCCGACCTCCGGCGCCATCATGGGCGGTCTCGCCCTGGCCAAGATCGAGTGGACGACCTGGCTCAAGTTTGCCCTTAAGCTCATCGTCGCGCTCTCTGTCGTCTGCGCCATCATCCTGACCGTCGCCTGCGTGTTGATCTAAGTACCCAACGGGTACCCCACGGAAACCTTGACGATCCTGTAGAGGATCACCTGGTCATCGTCTGTCCGGTGGGGTAAACCCACCGGTAGACTCCTACCTTTAGCCCCCTTCCGTTCCGTGCGCGGGAGGGGGCGCTCTTGTGTTCCGGCGTTTTACCAAACGCCGGAACCACTCGACGCTGCAAGCCCGCCAGAGCGGCAATCTGACGTTCAATCGTCGGGCATGGCCAAAAGGCCTATGCCCTCCTCTTTCACGTCACCTTGCTCGCTCTGGCGGGCTTTCGCTGACTTTTGCTCCACCTGCGGCGCTGCCATTGTTGGTGCAGGGGGTAGCTTGCTCGCTCTGGTGCCCGTTCGCTGGCTTTGGCTCTGCCTGTGACGTTTTCATTGTTGGTGCTGAGTGACTTGTCCCCCGCCCCAAATTAGCTATCCCGGGTCCCCGGTGGTTGCGGTGGGCGTGTTTGGTTGGTGCCAGTTGATTGCTTGGGCGTTGGGGAGGGTCTGCTCCGTTATAATCGCCTAGAACATTAAATGGAAACGGGACGGGAGCCATATATGCGCCAGGGTTTCGACAACGCGAAGTATATCGAGCTGCAGGCTGCTCACATTAAGGAGCGCATCTCGCAGTTTGGTGGCAAGCTCTATTTGGAGTTTGGCGGTAAGCTGTTCGATGACTATCATGCGAGCCGCGTGCTGCCGGGTTTTGAACCGGACAGCAAGTTCCGCATGCTCAAGAGCATCGCCGACGATGTCGAGGTTATCATCGCGATCAACGCGAACCACATCGAGAAAAACAAGGCTCGTGGTGACCTCGGCATTACCTATGACGAGGATGTGCTGCGCCTGGTTGACCTGTTCCGCGGCAACGGCTTTGCTGTCGCGGCTGTGGTCATCACCCAGTACGCCGGCCAGCCCGCTGCCGATGTGTTCCGCAACCGTCTGAACGCGCTCGGTATTCCCGCCAAGCTGCACTATCCCATCGAGGGGTATCCGCACGATGTCGATCTGATCGTGTCCGACGATGGCTACGGCAAGAATGAGTTTGTCGAGACCACCCGACCGCTCGTCGTGGTCACTGCCCCCGGTCCTGGCTCGGGCAAGCTTGCCACCTGCCTGTCTCAGCTCTATCACGAGCACAAGCATGGCACGGCCGCCGGCTATGCCAAGTTCGAGACCTTCCCTGTCTGGAATCTTCCTCTGACGCATCCGGTCAATATTGCCTACGAGGCCGCCACGGCTGACCTCGACGATGCCAATATCATCGATTCGTTCCACCTTGAGGCCTACAACAAGACCACGGTCAACTACAACCGCGACGTCGAGGCCTTCCCGGTAGTCCGTGCCCTGATGGAAAAGATCCTGGGCAAGAGCCCCTACCAGAGCCCTACGGACATGGGCGTCAATATGGTCGGCTTTGCCATCACCGATGACGATGCCTGCCGCGACGCTTCCAAGATGGAGATCGTCCGCCGCTACTTTACCGCGGTCGAAAATGTGCGCCGTACCGGCGTGGGCGATGAGCAAGTCGACCGTCTCAAGATTATTATGAAGAAAGCCGGCATCGATAAGAACTACTCACCGGCGCGCTCGGCAGCCCTCACCAGGGAGCAGCTGACGGGTGGTCCCGTGGGTGCCATGGTCATGCCCGATGGCTCCGTGGTGACCGGCAAGACTTCCACGCGCCTGGGCGCCGCGAGCTCGCTCATCATGAATGCACTTAAGCATGTCTCGGGCGTCGACCTTGAGCTCGAGGTCATTAGCGATGAAGCGATCGAGCCCATCAGCAAGCTCAAGACGCATTTCCTGGGCAGCAAAAACCCGCGCCTCCACACCGACGAGACGCTTATGGCGCTGTCGATCACCTCGGCCACGAGTGAGACGGCCGCTCGCGTCCTTTCGGGCCTGGAGCAGCTGCGCGGTTGCGATGCCTTCTTTAGCGTGATTATCTCGCCGACGGACGAGACGGTACTGCGCAAACTGGGTATCAACGTGTGCTGCGAGCCCAAGTTTGAGCGCCGCGGTTTCTTCCATCGCTAAGTTTGAAGCACCGCGGTAATTGCATTGCATTTTGGCCGTATCGGGTTAGCGCCCGGTACGGCTTTTTGATCAATAAAGCGCCTATTTCGGCGAAAAATAGCTGTTTACCTGCCTAGAAACAATTTGAGCGGTATACAATAACCGTAACTGTTTCATCCTTAGCGGGATGCCGCATGATGGATATTACCTGCCATCGTGAGGTGTGTCGGTCGCGCACGGCGCGTTAGATGCTCGTGCTCGGTTTGAGGAGGCTGCTATGGCGGGCAAGGGTCGTGCGAGTGTCAACGATATGAAGCGTGTCGAGGTGCTGGTGTTGATGGAGATCGACCAGCAAACCGAAGACAATGGCGGGCCGTATGGTTTCTCGCGCAAAACGCTTGCCGAGCGCGTGGGGGTTTCGCCGTATCGTGCCCGCGCCGCAATCGATCGCTTGGATTCCGAAGGCATGATTGATGTCGTCTCGCGTTATAGCGACGACGGCGGTCAGCTTGCAAATGGCATTTGCCTCACCGAACGTGGCGAGTGGTATCTTGAGGGCGTCCGTACCGGCATGCTCGTTCAAGAAATGCTTGAGGACGAGGTTGCTGATCGATAGCAGCATGTAACCCTTGCCATAGCGACGCCGCCTGGGAAACCGGGCGGCGTTTTGTTTCAAGATTGAGAAATGCAATCGCACGCGAGAAAAATTGCGAACGGTCCGCGGCGCGAGTATTACAATGAAGACCCGTAAGATGTGGATAAACAACTTCTACGGGAAGCGCAGGTAACTCAATATGACCAAGCATGTGTTCGTAACCGGTGGCGTGGTTTCGTCCCTGGGCAAGGGTATCACCGCGGCCTCGCTGGGCCGTCTGCTCAAGTCGCGTGGCTACAAAGTAACGATGCAGAAGGCCGATCCGTATCTGAACGTCGATCCCGGTACCATGAGCCCCTTCCAGCATGGTGAGGTCTTCGTTACCGAGGATGGTTACGAGTCCGACCTGGACCTGGGTCATTACGAGCGCTTTATTGATGAGAACCTGACCCGCGATTCCAACTTTACGACCGGCGCCATCTATAAGAGCTTGATCGCCCGCGAGCGTCGCGGCGACTTTTTGGGCGGTACCGTGCAGGTGATTCCTCACGTCACCAATGCCATTAAGGACAAGTTCCGCCGCATCGAGGAGCAGACCGGCTCCGATGTAGTCATCACCGAGCTGGGCGGCACGATCGGCGACATCGAGTCGCAGCCGTTTGTTGAGGCCATCCGCCAGTACCGCAAGGAGGCCGGCCCCGAGAACGTCTGCTACATCCACGTGTCGCTCGTTCCCTATATCGCCGCCGCCCACGAGGTCAAGACCAAGCCCACGCAGCATTCCGTCAAGGAGCTCCGCAGCTTTGGTATCCAGCCCGATATTATCGTGCTGCGCTCCGACCACCATATCGATGACGCTATCCGCGGAAAGATCGCAAGCTTCTGCGACGTCGACACCGATTGCGTCTTTACCAACGAGGACTGCGCGAGCATTTACGATGTTCCGCAGCTGCTTGCCGAGCAGGACTTTGACCTGCGCATTTGCGAGCGCCTGGGTCTGGATCCGCGTGAGCGCGACATGAGCGAGTGGAACGAGTTCCTGCGCAAACAGAATCACGCCAACCATCACGCCGACAAGGTGAAGATCGCCGTCGTGGGTAAGTACACGCAGCTGCCCGATGCGTACCTGTCGGTTATCGAGGCCCTGCACCATGCGGGCGTCTTCTACGATCGCCATGTGGACGTCCAGCTGGTCGACGGCGAGAGCCTCGACGAGCAGAATGTCTCCGAGGTTCTGGGCGACGCCTCGGGCATCCTGGTCCCCGGCGGCTTTGGCAAGCGCGCCCTGGAGGGCAAGATCCTCGCGGCCGAGTTTGCCCGTGAGCACAAGATTCCGTATCTGGGCATTTGCCTGGGTATGCAGGTCGCCGTGTGCGAGTTCGCCCGCAATGTCGTTGGCCTTGCCGGTGCCAGCTCCTCCGAGTTTGATCCGGACGGTCCGTATAGCGTCATCGATCTGATGAGCTCGCAGGAGGACGTGACCGAGAAGGGCGGCACCATGCGCCTGGGCGCCTATCCGTGCAAGCTCGCCGCCGATACTCTTGCTCGTGAGGCATATGGCGAGGAACTCGTCTACGAGCGTCACCGTCACCGCTTTGAGTTCAACAACGCCTTCCGCGACCAGCTCGAGGACGCCGGTTTGGTTATCTCGGGTCTGTCGCCTGACGAGCGCTTGGTCGAGATGGTCGAGCTGCCGCGCGACGTGCATCCGTGGTATGTGGCAACCCAGGCTCATCCCGAGTTCAAGAGCCGCCCGACCAACCCGCAGCCGCTGTTCCGCGAGTTCGTGCGCGCTTCGATCGGCCAGCACGAGGGTGTCGACCGTCTGCAGGTGACGCCCATGAACCTCGCTACGGACTAAGGGTGCCGGCGAATAAGGAACATACCGAAGCTACTCCCTCGTCGCTCGCCGTGGCGGCGGGGGAGTATCTCGATTACCTCGCGGTCGAGCGGGGCTTGGCGCGCAACACGATTGTGGCCTATCGTCGTGACCTGACGACGTACTGCGCCTATCTGGAGCGGGCGGGTATTGTGTCATTTGAAGCGGTGACCCGTCAGGTCGTGGAGGGCTTTGTCGCCGATCGCCGCGATGGGGGCTATTCCGATGCCTCGGTGGAGCGTGCGCTTGCGGCCGTGAAGGGCCTGCATGCCTTTTTGGTGTGCGATGGGGCTGTGGCCCAAAATCCAACGGCGGCGTTGCGCCTGCCTAAAAAGGCTGAGCGTTTGCCGGAGTATCTATCGGTGGAGGATGTCTCGGCGCTGCTCGATCAAGACTTTCCCGAGGGCGAGATGGGACTGCGCGACCATGCCATCTTGGAAGTGCTCTACGGATGCGGTTTGCGTGTGAGTGAGCTGGTTGGGCTCGATGTGGGCGATATCCATATTGACGATGGCTTTGTACTCGTTCGCGGTAAGGGCTCAAAGGAACGCCTGTCCCCACTGGTGGGAAGCGCGGCGCGAGCTCTGACGCTCTATGTAACTGAGGGACGTTCTCGCTTGGCGGCCCATGCCCGCGGAACCGAGACCTCGGCGGTCTTTTTAAATAAGAACGGACGTCGCCTGTCGCGCCAGGCCGTGCATGCGATATGCGAGCGGTATGGGCGTCAGGTGGGGCTGGTGGGGCTCCATCCCCATACCTTGCGCCACTCCTTTGCCACCCACATGCTCGCGGGCGGTGCCGACCT
>USLO01000009.1 GCA_900555515.1 uncultured Collinsella sp. | reverse complement strand
CGGCGAGATCAAGGAGCAGCTCGTCTTCATGGGCGACTTCCCCATGATGACCGATCAGGGCACCTTCATCATCAACGGTACCGAGCGTATCGTCGTCTCGCAGCTCGTCCGCTCCCCGGGCGTGTACTACAGCTCCGAGATGGATTCGGGCAAGCAGATCTACAAGGCCCAGATCATCCCGTCCCGCGGTGCCTGGCTTGAGTTTGAGGTCGACAAGCGCGACCAGCTTATGGTCTCCATCGACCGTAAGCGCAAGCAGAGCGCCACGATGTTCCTGCGCGCCCTTGGCATTGCCGTCACCAACGACGACATCATCGAGCTGCTCGGCAACTCCGATGTGATCAAGCGCACCCTGGAGCGCGACACCGCCCTCACCCGCGAGGACGCCCTTATCGAGATCTATCGTCGCCTGCGCCCGGGCGAGCCTCCCACCGTGGACGCTTCCCGCAGCCTGCTCGAGGGCCTGCTCTTCAACCCGCAGCGCTACGATCTGGCCCGTGTCGGTCGTTACAAGGTCAACAAGAAGCTCAACCTCACCACCGAGGAAGAGGTCACGGTGCTCACCGACGAGGATATCGTCGCGACGCTGCGCTACCTGCTGTCCCTCGCTGCCGGCGAGCAGGGCTTCAAGGTCGACGACATCGACCACTTCGGCAACCGCCGCATCCGCACCGTCGGCGAGCTCGTCGCCAACCAGTTCCGTATCGGCATGAGCCGTATGGAGCGCGTCGTCCGTGAGCGCATGAGCTCCCAGGACATCGACGAGATCACCCCGCAGTCGCTCATCAACATCCGTCCGATCGTGGCCTCCATCAAGGAGTTCTTCGGTTCCTCGCAGCTCTCGCAGTTCATGGACCAGGCGAACCCCCTGACCGGTCTGACCCACAAGCGCCGTCTGTCCGCACTCGGCCCTGGCGGTCTTGCCGGCCACAAGTCCGGCTCCAGCCGCCGCACCAACGTGCCGACGGCCGTCCGCGACGTTCACAACTCGCACTACAGCCGCATGTGCCCGATCGAGACCCCCGAAGGCCCCAACATCGGCCTGATCGGCTCGCTCGCCCTCTACGCCCGCGTCAACGAGTACGGCTTCATCGAGGCTCCGTTCCGCCGCGTCGAGAACGGCGTTGCCACCGATCAGATCGACTGGATGACCGCTGACGAGGAAGAGAAGCACGTCATCGCGCCGGCCAACACGCCGCTCGATCCCAAGACCAACGAGTTCATCACGACCGATGCCGAGGGCAAGCTTGTCCGTCCGCACACCGTGATCGCCCGTACCCGCGACTTCGACGGCTCCTTCGGCGCTCCCGCCGACGTGCCTGTCGAGGACGTCGACTACATGGACGTCTCGCCGCGTCAGATGCTCTCCGTCGCAGCCACGCTGATCCCGTTCCTCGAGCACGACGACGCCAAGCGTACGCTGATGGGCGCTAACATGCAGCGTCAGGCCGTGCCGCTGGTTCATCCTGCCGCTCCCTATGTCGGTACCGGCATGGAGCGTCGCGCCGCTCTGGACTCCGGCGAGGTCACCCTGGCCAAGAACGCCGGCGAGGTCATCTTTGCCGACGCCGCCAAGATCATCGTCAAGCATGCCGGCGGCATGGACGAGTATCACCTGGCCAAGTACCAGCGCTCCAACCAGTCCACCTGCATCAACCACCGTCCGCTCGTGCGCGTCGGTGACACCGTTGAGCAGGGCGAGCCCCTGGCTGACGGTCCTTCGACCGATCATGGCGAGCTCGCACTGGGTCAGAACCTCACCGTGGCATACATGCCGTGGGAAGGCTTTAACTACGAGGACGGTATCGTCGTGTCCGAGCGCCTGGTGGCCGAGGACCTGCTGACGACCATCAACATCACCCGTCACGAGATCGATGCCCGCGACACCAAGCTCGGCCCCGAGGAGATCACCCGCGAGATCCCGAACCTCTCTGAGGATATGCTTGCCAACCTCGACGAGGACGGCATTATCCGCATCGGCGCCGAGGTCGGCCCTGGCGACATCCTGGTCGGCAAGGTCACGCCTAAGGGCGAGAGCGCTCTGACCGCCGAGGAGCGCCTGCTGCGCGCCATCTTCGGTGCCAAGGCCCACGACGTCCGCGACACCTCCCTTAAGATGCCTCACGGCGCTTACGGCCGCGTCATCGATGTCGTCCGCTTTAGCCGCGAGAACGGCGACGACCTGGCCCCCGGCGTCAACGAGCAGGTGCGCGTCTACGTCGCCCAGCGTCGTAAGATCCAGCAGGGCGATAAGATTGCCGGTCGCCACGGCAACAAGGGTGTTATCTGCAACGTTCTGCCGGTCGAGGACATGCCCTACATGGCTGACGGCACCCCGATCGACGTTATCCTCAACCCGCTGGGCGTTCCTTCGCGTATGAACGTCGGCCAGCTGCTCGAGTGCCACCTTGGCTGGGCTGCTGCCTGCGGTTGGGATACCGAGCAGGCCGACTCCGACAAGTACGTCCCCGGTCCGTTCTTCACCGCGACGCCCGTCTTCGACGGCGCCAAGGAGGACGAGATCGCCGAGGTCATCCGTCGTGCCAACAAGAACATGCTCAACAAGGCCACCGCTGCCTTTGGCGATCACATGCGTCCCGAGTTTGTCACCCAGCTTGACGAGCGCGGCAAGACCCGTCTGTTCGACGGCCGCACCGGCGAGGAGTTCCGCGAGCCCATTACCGTGGGTACGTCCTACATCCTTAAGCTCGGCCACATGGTCGACGACAAGATCCACGCCCGTTCGACCGGCCCTTACAGCCTGGTTACCCAGCAGCCTCTGGGCGGCAAGGCCCAGTTCGGCGGCCAGCGCTTCGGCGAGATGGAAGTTTGGGCACTGTACGCATACGGTGCTTCCAACGTCCTGCAGGAGATCCTGACCGTCAAGTCCGACGATACCGTGGGCCGCGTCAAGACCTACGAGTCCATCGTCAAGGGCGAGAACGTTCCGGTTCCGGGTATCCCCGAGTCCTTCAAGGTTCTCGTCAAGGAGATTCGTTCGCTCGCACTGGACATCGAGCCCATGCACGATGCCGACGAGGACGCCTCCGCCCCTGTGACCGCCGAGGAGACCTCTGCTCTCGACGACCTGGCTGCGCTCGCCGGCGTTGACGCCGACGTCGAGGCCCAGGATGCCGAGACCGCCGAGGCACCCGAGGCTGTCGCCGCCACGACCACTGATAAGGAGTAGTTGACTGTGGCAGATTTCGAAGCTACTGATTTTGACTCGGTAAAGATCTCCCTTGCCTCCGCCGACCAGATCCGTTCCTGGTCGCACGGTGAGGTCAAGAAGCCGGAGACCATCAATTACCGTACCCTCAAGCCCGAGAAGGACGGCCTGTTCTGCGAGAAGATTTTCGGTCCCGCCAAGGACTGGGAGTGCTCCTGCGGCAAGTACAAGGGCATCCGCTTTAAGGGCATCGTTTGCGAGCGCTGCGGCGTCGAGGTCACCTCGGCCAAGGTGCGTCGCGACCGCATGGGCCACATCGAGCTCGCCGCTCCCGTGTCCCACATCTGGTACTTCAAGAGCCCCACGAGCTTCCCGATGAGCCGTATGCTCGACATCAAGTCCAAGGACCTCGAGAAGGTTCTGTACTTTGCCAGCTACATCATCACCGAGGTCGACTACGAGGCTCGCGAGGCCGACGCCGACGACCTGCGCGAGGAGCTCGCCGCCGATCTGGAAGAGATCGATGCCGAGTGCGCCCGCCAGATCGAGTCCCTCAAGGAGCAGGGCGACCCCGAGAACTTTGACGAGTTCTCCGACGAGGAGCCGCTGACCCCCGAGGAGATCGCCTCCGGCATCGTCGACATCGAGGAAGAGTGCAAGGACGAGAAGCAGCTCCGCACGGACGCCTTCAACGCCTTCATGAAGCTCAGCGAGCGCGACCTCATTTCCGATGAGCCGCTGTTCCGCGAGATGACCCGCTACTACTCGATGTACTTCAAGGGTGGCATGGGTGCCGAGGCCGTCCGCGACCTGCTCGCTGCCATCGACCTCCCCTCCGAGGCCGAGAAGCTCAAGGCCATCATTGCCGACGAGGATTCCCAGAAGCAGAAGCGCGAGAAGGCCGTCAAGCGCCTTGAGGTCGTTGACGCCTTCCTGAAGGGCGGCAACAGCCCCGCGAACATGATCCTGGACGTCATCCCGGTCATTCCGCCCGATCTGCGCCCGATGGTCCAGCTCGACGGCGGCCGCTTCGCCGCGTCCGACCTCAACGACCTGTATCGTCGCGTGATCAACCGTAACAACCGACTCAAGCGCCTGCTCGACCTGGACGCCCCCGCGATCATCGTGAACAACGAGAAGCGCATGCTCCAGGAGTCCGTGGACGCCCTGTTCGACAACGGCCGTCGTGGTCGTCCGGTCTCTGGCCGTGGCGGTCGCCCGCTCAAGTCGCTCGCCGAGGCCCTCAAGGGCAAGCAGGGTCGTTTCCGTCAGAACCTGCTGGGTAAGCGTGTCGACTACTCCGGCCGTTCGGTTATCGTTACCGACCCCAAGCTGCTGCTGCACCAGTGCGGTCTGCCCAAGACCATGGCGCTGGAGCTCTTCAAGCCCTTCGTCATGAAGCGCCTGGTCGAGCTTGGCAAGGTCGAGAACATCAAGGGTGCCAAGCGCGCTATCGACCGCGGTGCCACCTTTGTGTGGGACATCCTCGAAGAGGTCATCGACGGCCGCGTCGTGCTGCTCAACCGTGCACCGACCCTGCACCGTCTGTCCATCCAGGCCTTTGAGCCGGTGCTGGTCGAGGGCAAGGCTATCCACCTGCATCCGCTGGTCTGCTCGCCCTTCAACGCCGACTTCGACGGCGACCAGATGTCTGTCCACGTGCCGCTGTCCAGCCAGGCTCAGGCCGAGGCCCGCGTGCTCATGCTCTCTGCGAACAACCTGCGCTCGCCGGCATCCGGCAAGCCGGTTAACATCCCCTCGCAGGACATGATCATCGGTGTGTACTACCTGACCCAGGTCCGCGACGGTCTGCCGGGCGAGAACCACGTGTTCGCCAGCTTCGACGACGCGCTGCACGCCTATGACTGCCGCTCCGAGGTCGACATGCAGGCCAAGATTCAGGTCCGCGTGTCCGCTGCCGACGCCAATGTCATCAACGAGGACGGCACCCGTATCTTCCGCGTTAAGAACGGCAAGAACGAGTTTGTCGACTACGACGTCACCGGCAACAAGACCGCGCGCTTCGAGACCTCCATCGGCCGCATCATCTTCAACCGCCAGTGCCTGCCCGAAGACTATGAGTTCATGAACTACAAGATGGTCAAGGGCGACGTGGCCAAGCTGGTTGCCGACTGCTGCGATCGTTACCCCGAGGCCAAGGTCGGCCCGATCCTCGACGCCATCAAGTACTCCGGCTTCCACTACGCTACCCGCGCCGGCCTCACCATCTCGGTGTGGGACGCTCTCATCCCTGCCGAGAAGCAGGAGCTGCTCGATCGCGCCCAGGCCAACGTCGACCAGATCAACGAGTACTTCGAGGAGGGCTTCATCAACGAGACGGAGCGCCACATCGAAGTCGTTAACGAGTGGACCGCTTGTACCGACAAGGTCGCAGCGCTCATGCTCGACATGTTCGACGAGGAGAACCCGCTGTACATGATGGCCGACTCCGGCGCCCGTGGTTCTAAGACCCAGCTGCGTCAGCTCGGTGGCATGCGTGGTCTGATGGCAGACATGTCCGGCGAGACGATCGACCTTCCCATTAAGGCGAACTTCCGCGAGGGCCTGCTGCCGCTCGAGTACTTCATTTCGACCTACGGCGCCCGTAAGGGCCTGGTCGATACCGCATCCCACACCTCGGACTCTGGTTACCTGACCCGTCGTCTGGTCGACGTGGCCCAGGACGTCATCGTCCGCGAGGAGGACTGCGGTACGCACGAGGGCGTCACCTACAACCTCATCATCCCCGGCACCACCGACCTCAACACCGACCTCGTCGGCCGTTGCTTCATCGAGGACGTCGTGGCTCCCGATGGCACCGTGCTCTTTGAGCAGGACGGCTACATCGAGAAGGTCGCCGACATCCAGAAGATGGTCGATGCGGGCCTCAAGAAGGTCAAGCTTCGCGCGCTGCTCACCTGCCGCTCCAAGTACGGCGTGTGCCAGAAGTGCTACGGCTGGGATCTTTCCACCCGTCGTCCGGTCGCCATCGGTACTGCCGTCGGCATTATTGCCGCCCAGTCCATCGGCGAGCCCGGTACGCAGCTTACGATGCGTACCATTCACTCCGGCGGCGTCGCTGGCGTCGACGATATTACGCAGGGTCTGCCTACGGTCAGCCGTATGTTCGATATCGTCGGCAACGTCAACGAGAAGATCCTGGGTCGCGAGGCCGAGCTGGCTCCGTACTCCGGCCACCTCTCGATTAAGCCCGAGAAGTCCGAGTACGTGCTGACGCTCACCGACTCCGAGGATCACACCCGTGTCCTCGACGAGCGTCGCGTCCCCGCATCGGTGCGCTTTATGCCCGAGATCGAGGACGGCTGCGAGGTTCGCGCCGGCGACCAGATCACCAAGGGCTTCGTCAACTTCCGCAACCTGCGCAAGCTGACCGACATCGAGTCGACGATGCACACCTTCGTCGAGAGCGTCAAGGACGTCTACACCAGCCAGGGCGTCGACCTGAACGACAAGCACATCGAGGTGCTCGCACGTCAGATGCTGCGTCGCGTTCAGATCACCAACCCCGGTGACTCCAAGTACCTGCTTGGTCAGTACGTCGACCGCTACGAGTTTGCCGACGAGGTCGAGCGCGTTGCCCGTCTGGGCGGTCAGGCTCCCGTGGCCGAGCCCGTCATCCTGGGTACGCTCAAGGTCGCGTCCAACATCGACTCCTGGCTGTCGAGCGCTTCGTTCATCCGTACCGCCGGCGTCCTTACCGAGGCTGCCATCGAGGGCAAGGTCGACCACCTGCTCGACCTTAAGTCCAACGTCATCGTCGGTAAGAAGATCCCGGCTGGTACTGGCCTCAAGCCGTACGCCAACGCCAAGCTGACGTATCGCACGGCCGACGGCTATGTCGACATCGACGGCCCGGCTTCGCCCAACGCCAAGTCGCTGCCCGAGTGGGCTCCTGTGGAGCTCAAGGACCTGGACGAGCAGCTCCCGCAGCAGCTCGACTGGGCCGGCTACGACGAGTTCGGTGGTGCTGACGGTTCGTTCACCCGCAACGGCCACACCATCTCCGCCGAGAAGGCTCGTCTGTACCTGTTCGACGACCTGGGCGTGTCGCAGCGCTGGACCAACAAGTTCAGCGAGGTTGGCATCGAGACGGTCGGCGACCTGGTCGGCAAGTCCGAGGAGGATCTGCTGCGCATCGATGGCATCGGTGCCAAGGCAATCGAGGAGCTCCGTGACGGCCTGGAGGCCCACGACCTGCTCTACATCCTCGAGAACAACGACGACGTTGCCGACGAGGAAGACCTCTCGCAGCTGCTGCAGATGGTCTTTAGCCCCGACGGTCCGGACGACATCCTGCTGGGCACCTCCGCCGCGCCGACGCATCACGCTGACGCCGACGAGGAGCTCCTGGGCGCCCCGATCGACGACAAGAAGGCTCCCGCCAACGGTGCCATCAACGAGGACATGGCTTCCCTCGACGAGCTGCTCAACCAGCTCGTAGACACCGACGACGCCGAAGAGGCCAAGGACAACGACGAGGAGTAACTTCCAAGTACGTTAACCGCCCTTCCAAAGACCCGCTTCCCAACAGGGGGGCGGGCCTTTTTTGTTGAAGAAAACCTGCCAAAAAGGGACAGGTTTATTTTGGTAGGTTTTTCCTGCTTGAATTTGAAACATTTCGTCCGGCAAGAGCGTATCTATGGTGAGGGCCTCATCAAGAATCATTAACGTCACCGGGAGGTGATTATGGAAGAACAAGCTTTTAGACAGGCGGTCGAAGATCACAGGGATGTCGTGTTTCGAATCGCATTGACGTATCTGCGCGATCGTGCCGATGCCGACGATGTCGCTCAAGACGTCTTTCTGAAGTTACTCAAAAGCGATGCGCAATTTGAAAGCTGGGAACATCTTCGTCGATGGCTTATCCGGGTCACGATCAATGAATGCAAATCTCTCTTTCGAAAGCCATGGAGGCGTGTGGAGGATATTGAGAACCTGGCCGATTCGCTTTCGACGGCGCAGGAGGAGACCAAGGCGGTCCTGTCAGACGTTATGCGACTTCCGGAACGATTCCGTGTTCCCATCATGCTCTATTACTATCTGGGCTTTTCGACCTCAGAGATTGCCGAGTTATTGCATGTGCCAGCCGCGACTGTTCGAACGCGGTTGGCTCGCGGCAGATCGAAGCTCAAGTTCATCCTAGAGGAGGGCGACCGTGAAATCCAATCAAATCAAGCAGGCCTTCGAGTCCGTCCAAGCCGATAGCGATCTTGCTGACCGTGTTCTTTATGCCGCTGCTGGTGAGCCGCTTCGCCGAAAGGGTCACGCGAAGCCTCTGTATGTTGCCGTGATCGGATGCCTTGCCGGAGTGCTGGCGACCGGAGGGGTCGCCTACGCCGTCGTCAATTCCAGCTATTTTGCCTCTGCCTGGGGAAACCACGGCAACGGGGATTCCATTACCTGGACCAACGGCGGCTCATCGGGAACTAAATATACCTACACCAGAGAGTTTGGCGATGGCATCGCGCCCCAAAGCCTGGAAGGCGCAGTCCAGGAGGTTAATCTGTCCGTCGAGGGCAACGGCTATACGCTTGATATCCATGAGATGGCAATCGACCAAAACGGCTGCGGAGCCGTGACGTTTACGTTGTCCAATCCAAATGGAGTTAACTACTACAAGCCAGCAGCAGAGATTGGCGAACTTGTTCTCTATGGTGAAGAAGAGCAGGGCATCGGCACGCCCGATATGAAGTTCGGCGAGGAATGGCCTGACACACGCAGCACAATTGATAAGGACACATCAAGCGATACTGTCATTAATGGCACGATGTACTTTGCCGCTATGGATCGCGAGCGAGATTTGCAACATGCTGTCACCTGGAATATCCATTGGACCGAGGGTGAAGGTGAGAGTGCGAGGCGGTTTGAGGCGTCGACACCCGAGTTCAATATTGGAGCGTACGTCGATACAAAGGAACTCCGCTCCGGTGACTCGCCTCTTGAGATTAGCCCGTTTTCCATCCAGACGCACATCGATGATTTGGGCTATGAAGCAGTTGATAATAAGCTGACCGTCAGCTACAAGGATGGATCGGAGCAGATTATCGAAGATGACGACGCAGGGGTGTTCAACTTATATTTTTCTTATGGGCGCAATAGCGGAGAGAACATCTGGGTGCCAACGAAGTTGATTGATGTCGATCAAGTTGTCTCGGTAACCCTTGAAATTGTGAGGTATACATCAACAGGGGAGACCGAAACGAAAGAGCCCTTTACCATCGTCTATTCGTAAGATTTGGGGTCGCTTCCTACTAGGGGAAGCGGCCTCTTTTGCGTTAAATGGAAACGCCGCCGATTTCCATGCGACAGATGAGAGCAGATCACCGCTGGAGCGCGACGTTTCCCCAGATAAAACCGACCAAAATAAACCTGTCCCTTTTTGGCAGGTGGCGTTGCCCCGCCGAGCACGTCGGATTCCCGGCCCGGGCGGCGCGGGGGTTAAGTTTGTCGCGAGTTCCGCACGAGCCGGAGGCCACTTAATGTGGCCTCCGTGCGAGCCAGGACTGTAGAGCAGCAAACTTAAACCGCAGGCCGCCCGGGCCGGGGATCCGCCCCCGCGCACAGAAGGGGATTCCTTTTGCCAAAAAGGGACAGGTTTATTTTGGTAGGTTATTCCTGCTTGAATTTGAAACATTTCGTTCGGTCAAAGCGTATCTATGGTGAGGGCCTCATCGAGAACCATTAACGTCACCGGGAGGTGATTATGGAAGAACAAACATTTAGACAGGCGGTCGAGGATCACCGTGATGTCGTGTTTCGAATCGCATTGACGTACCTGCGCGATCGTGCCGACGCCGACGATGTTGCCCAGGATGTCTTTCTTAAGCAGCTTAAAAGCGATGGACATTTTGAAAGTTGGGAACATCTTCGTCGATGGCTTATCCGGGTCACGATCAATGAATGCAAATCGCTCTTTCGAAAGCCATGGAGGCGTGTGGAGGATATTGAGAACCTGGCCGATTCGCTTTCGGCGGCGCAGGATGAGACCAAGGCGGTCCTGTCAGACGTTATGCGACTTCCGGAGCGATTCCGCGTTCCCATCGTGCTCTATTACTATCTGGGCTTTTCGACCTCAGAGATTGCCGAGTTGTTGCATGTGCCAGCCGCGACCGTTCGAACGCGTTTAGCTCGCGGTCGATCGAAGCTCAAATTCATCCTAGAGGAGGGCGACCGTGAAATCCAATCAAATCAAGCAGGCCTTCGAGTCCATCCAAGCCGATAGCGATCTTGCTGACCGTGTTCTTTATGCTGCGGCAGGCGAGCCGCTTCATCGAAAGGGCCACGCGAAGCCTCTCTATGTTGCCGTAATCGGATGTCTTGCCGGAGTGTTGGCGACCGGAGGGGTCGCCTACGCCGTTGTCAATTCCGGCTATTTTGCCTCAGCCTGGGGAAACCACGGCAACGGGGATTCCATTACCTGGACTAATGGCGGCTCATCGGGGACTAAATACACCTACACCAGAGAGTTTGGTGACGGCATTGCGCCCCAAAGCCTGGAGGGCACAGTCCAGAAGGTTAATCTGTCCGTCGAGGGTAACGGCTATACGCTTGATATCCATGAGATGGCTATCGATAAAAACGGTTGCGGTGCCGTGACGTTTACGCTGTCCAATCCAAATGGCGTTAACTACTACAAGCCGGCAGCAGAGACAGGCGAACTTGTTCTCTATGGTGAAGAAGAACAAGGCATCGGCACGCCCAGCATGAACTTCGGCGAGGAATGGGCTGACACACGCTGCACCATTGATAAGGACACATCAAGCGATACTGTCATTAATGGCACGATGTACTTTGCTTCTATGGATCGCGAGCAAGGTTTTCAACATGCGGTCACCTGGAATATCTCGTGGACCGAGGGCGAAGGCGAGGATGCGAAGCCGTTCGAGGCATCGACGCCCGAGTTTAGCGTTGGAGCGTACGTCGATACAAAGGAACTCCGCTCCGATGACTCGCCTCTCGAGATCAGCCCGTTTTCTATCCAGACACACATCGATGATCTGGGCATTGACGCAGTCACGAAGAAGTTGACGGTTACCTACAAGGATGGATCGGAGCAGATTATCGAAGATGACGACGCAGGGGCGTTCAACTTATATTTTTCTTATACGCGCAATAGCGGAGAGAACATCTGGGTGCCAACGAAGTTGATTGATGTCGACCAAGTGGTCTCAGTAACGCTTGAGGGCACACGCTGCACTTCAACAGGGGACGCCGAAACGTCGGAACCCTTTACCATCGTCTATTCGTAAGATTTGGGGCCGCTTCCTACTAGGGGAAACGGCCCATTTTGCGTTAAATGGGCGATTATTATGAGTGATATTCGTCTGAATTTCGGAAGTATGCGGCAAAATCCCGATAGGCCGACCACGCCGTATATGCTCAAGCGCCCTACCTGCGGGTTTGTTATCGTAAAACCCTCGTGTGCTCAGCAAGATCAAAATTTGCCGCATACTTCCGAAAACGCCGCCGATTTCCATGCGACAGATGAGAGCAGATCACCGCTGGAGCGCAGCGTTTCTCCAGATAAAACCAACCAAAATAAACCTGTCCCTTTTTGGCAGGGAACGTTGCCCCGACGAGCACGTCGGATTCCCGGGCCGGGCGGCACAGGGGTTAAGTTTGTCGCGAGTTCCGCACGAGCCGGAGGCCACTTAATGTGGCCTCCGTGCGAGCCAGGACTGTAGAGCAGCAAACTTAAAACCTGGACCGCCCGGGCCGGGGATCCGCCCCCGCGCACAGAAGAAGATTCCTTTTGTGTAGGGTTTGCGGAAATGTGCCTATTTTGGGATACGCCCGGCGGCGTGGTCTGTTGACGGCACAGCTAACGCCACGTATCCTAACGAACTGCGTGTTTCGTAGGGGGATGCTGACCCCTCGATTCAAGCCGTTGCACTTTACAGAAAGCTGGAATCATTCGAGAAGGAGTACGCTTTGCCTACTATTAACCAGCTGGTTCGCCAGGGCCGTCGTTCCGTGCCCAAGAAGTCCAAGAACGCTGCTCTGCAGCACAACTCCCAGAAGCGCGGCGTGTGCACCCGCGTCTTCACCACGAGCCCCAAGAAGCCGAACTCGGCTCTTCGTAAGGTTGCCCGTGTTCGCCTTGTCAACGGCATCGAAGTTACTGCTTACATCCCGGGTGAGGGCCACAACCTGCAGGAGCACTCCATCGTGCTCGTCCGCGGCGGTCGTGTCCGTGACCTCCCTGGTGTCCGTTATCACGTCATCCGTGGCGCCTACGACGCTGCTCCGGTCCAGAACCGTATGCAGGCCCGTTCCAAGTACGGTGCTAAGCGCCCCAAGGCTAAATAAGCCAGATAACGTTTTGATACTTTCGCCGTGTGCCGCCTAAGCGCCGCACGGTAGACACTTAAGGAGATTTCACATGCCGCGTCGTGCAGCAGCTAATCGTCGTGAGGTTCAGCCTGACGCCGTTTACAACAACCGCCTGGTGACTCAGCTCATCAACAAGGTCCTTCTTGACGGCAAGAAGGCCACCGCTGAGCGCATCGTTTACACCGCTTTCGAGATCGTTGCCGAGAAGTCCGAGGGTGGCGACGCTCTCGCTACCTTCAAGAAGGCTATGGACAACGTCAAGCCCACGCTCGAGGTTAAGCCCAAGCGTGTCGGTGGCGCTACCTATCAGGTCCCGATGGAGGTCAACTCCCGTCGTTCCACCGCTCTGGGTATCCGCTGGATCGTCAACTTCTCCCGCGCTCGCAAGGAGAAGACCATGGCCGAGCGTCTCGCCAACGAGATCCTCGACGCTTCCAACGGCCTGGGCGCTTCCGTCAAGAAGCGTGAGGACGTCTTCAAGATGGCCGAGGCCAACCGCGCGTTCTCTCACTATCGTTGGTAAGTTAAGGTAAGGAACTAACATGGCTAAGCCTAAGTACAAGCTTTCCGATACCCGTAACATCGGCATCATGGCCCACATCGATGCCGGTAAGACCACCACGACCGAGCGTATTCTTTACTACACCGGTAAGACCCACAAGATCGGTGAGGTCCATGAGGGCGCTGCCACCATGGACTGGATGGTTCAGGAGCAGGAGCGCGGCGTAACCATTACCTCCGCTGCTACCACGTGCTTCTGGAACAAGGACGGTAAGGACTACCGCATCCAGATCATCGACACCCCGGGCCACGTTGACTTCACCGCCGAGGTCGAGCGCTGCCTGCGCGTCCTCGATGGCGCTGTCGCCGTCTTCGACGCCGTTGCCGGCGTTCAGCCCCAGTCTGAGACCGTTTGGCGTCAGGCTTCCACCTTCAACGTCCCCCGCATCGCCTTCATCAACAAGTATGACCGCGTGGGCGCTGACTTCTTCAACGCTATCGAGACCATGAAGGATCGTCTCGACGCTAACGCCGTGGCCGCTCAGGTCCCGATGGGCGCCGAGGACAACTTCTGGGGCGTCATCGACCTGGTCACCATGACTGCATGGGACTTCAAGGCCGACGAGAAGGGTATGACCTACCCCGAGCCGATGGACGAGATCCCGGCTGAGTTTGCCGACATCGCTGCCACCAAGCGCGAGGAGCTCCTCGACGCTGCTGCCAGCTTTGACGACGAGCTCATGGAGAAGATCCTCATGGAGGAGGACTTCACCGTCGAGGAGCTCAAGGCTGCTCTGCGCAAGGGCGTTCTGGCCAACGAGCTCAACCTCGTCTTCGTGGGCTCCGCCTACAAGAACAAGGGCGTCCAGGAGCTGCTCGACGCTGTCGTCGACTACCTGCCCAGCCCGCTCGACGTCGAGGCCGTCACCGGTACCGATCCGGACACCGGCGAGGAGATCCAGCGTCATCCTTCCTTCGACGAGCCCTTCTCCGGCCTGGTCTTCAAGATCATGACCGACCCGTTCGTCGGTAAGCTTACCTATGTTCGCGTTTACTCCGGCCGTGCCGAGTCCGGCTCCTACGTGGTCAACGCTTCCAACGGTCAGCGCGAGCGCCTCGGCCGCATCCTCGAGATGAACGCCGCCGAGCGTATCGACCGTGACGACGCTGCCGCCGGCGACATCGTCGCTTGCGTCGGCTTCAAGAACTCCACCACCGGTGACACCCTGTGCGAAGAGGGCAAGGAGATCGTCCTCGAGAAGATCGAGTTCGCTAAGCCCGTTATCGACGTTGCCATCGAGCCCAAGACCAAGGCCGAGCAGGACAAGATGTCCCTGGCTCTGACCAAGCTCGCCGAGGAGGACCCGACCTTCCAGGTGTCCACCAACCACGAGACCGGCCAGACCATCATCGCCGGCATGGGCGAGCTTCACCTCGAGATCATCGTCGACCGCCTGCTCCGCGAGTTCAAGGTTGACGCTAACGTTGGTAAGCCCCAGGTTGCCTACCGCGAGACCGCTGGTCACGACGTCGAGAAGGCTGAGGGCAAGTTCGTCCGTCAGTCCGGCGGTCGCGGTCAGTACGGTCACGCCGTCATCAAGCTCGAGAAGATGGAGGAGGGCTTCGGCTACGAGTTCGTCAACGCTATCGTCGGCGGCGTCGTGCCCAAGGAGTACATCCCGTCCATCGACAAGGGCATCCAGGAGGCCCTGAACACCGGTGTTATCGCCGGCTTCCCGGTCCTCGACGTCAAGGTCACCCTGTTCGACGGTTCTTACCACGAGGTCGACTCCTCCGAGGCCGCCTTCAAGATCGCCGGCTCCATGGCTATCAAGGACGCCCTCAAGAAGTCCGATCCGCAGCTGCTCGAGCCGATCATGGCTGTCGAGGTCGAGACCCCCGAGCAGTACATGGGCGACGTTATGGGCAACCTCTCCGGTCGCCGCGGCAAGATCGAGGGCATGGAGGATCGCAAGAACAGCAAGCTCATCCGTGCCAAGGTGCCGCTGGGCGAGATGTTCGGTTACGCTACCGACCTTCGCTCCCAGACCCAGGGCCGTGCATCCTACACGATGCAGTTCGACTCTTATGAGCCCGCGCCCAAGTCCATCGTGGACGAGGTCATGAGCAAGAACGCCTAAGTTCGAGCTCCCTGTTACGTAATCCTGCGAGAACATCTCTCGCACTCTTTGGAGGTTTAAGTTGGCTACCCAGAAGATCCGCATTCGCCTCAAGGGCTATGATCACGAGGTCGTCGATCAGTCCGCGAAGCTCATCGTCGAGACCGCTCAGAAGACCGGCGCTCGCGTTTCCGGTCCTGTCCCCCTGCCCACCGAGCGCAACCTGTACACGGTTATCCGCTCGCCGCACGTGAACAAGGACTCCCGTGAGCAGTTCGAGATGCGCACCCACAAGCGCCTCATCGACATCCTCGACCCCACCTCGGGCACCGTTGATTCGCTCATGCGTCTCGACCTTCCCGCTGGCGTCGACATCGACATCAAGCTCTAAGCGATATCGCTCATAGCTTAAAGGGCCCCGCTGCCATTACGGTAGCGGGGCCCTTTTGTTTTGAGTTTAGATTTTGGGATAGCGAATTTGTCTGCCGAGCCGACGGCTGCGGCGCCCTATTCGCTCAGGGGGCGCAAGGATGCTTCTTCGAAGTGGAAGACGCACAAGCCGCTCTCGGTCTCAATGCTTGCGCGGCCGCAATCGTCGACCGTTCTAAATATGCCTCGTGCCAGCTCGTCTCCAGCGGGGGAGCGGGCGATAACGTGCTTCCCGATCCAATTGAGGTGAGCGATATATTCGTCGTGGACGGGCGCGAGCGGACCGGCGTCTTCTTCCTTGGCGTTGAGGCGCTCTGCCCAGGTATCTACAGCGTCTATAACTGCGTGATAGACCTCATCGAGGAGCATGTCGACGGCGGGAACGCTCTCGTTGAGGTCCGAGAGGCCAATTGCCGCCAGGCCGCCATCGGGCACCTCTTGGGGCGTGTAGTTTACGTTGACACCAATGCCGCAGACGGCGAAAGGTTTGCCTTCGTTATCGCGTGCGGCCTCGACCAGAATGCCGCCGAGCTTGCGTCCTCGCGCGACCAGGTCGTTGGGCCATTTAAGGCGAATCTCGTTTGCAAGACCCTGCTTTTCGAGTGCTTCGAGCACCGCTAGGCCGCTGACGGCGGCAAGACCAGAGTACTTTGCGGGATTAACGCATGGACGCAGGACAATCGAAAGCAATAGGTTGCCGGCGGTTGAATCCCACTTGTGGCCGCGCCGGCCGCGTCCTGCCGTTTGCGCGCGGGCGGCAAGTCCTGTGCCGTGCGGCGCACCCTGTTTTCCTGCCTCGAGCAGGTCATCGTTGGTCGATCCGGTTACGTCGACAATCGTTAATTGGGCATCCATAGCGGCTGCTACCTCCTTATTGAATAAGTGAATGACGCAATGGTGTCGAGAGATAGACACAATGTGAAGCCTTTGTCGCATTTGGACAATTTAATGTTAACACGTCAACAAAGACTGAAATGCGTTATCCTCTCTTGGTCGATGTAAACACGTCAACAACTCAAAGGAGGCTAGTGATGGGTTTCACGATTCTTGGAACAGGCTCGGCGCTTCCTGAGCGTAGCGTTTCCAATGACGAGCTGTCTGAGTTCCTCGATACCTCGGATGAGTGGATTTTTACCCGCACCGGTATCAAGAGCCGCCACGTCTGCACCACCGAGTCACTTGACGCCCTTGCCATAGCGGCGAGCGAGCGGGCACTCCAGGTATCTGGAATCGACGCGAGCCAGCTGGATCTAATCGTCTGCTCGACGACAACGGGTGACCGTCTTGTTCCCGCCGAGGCGTGTGCCGTTGCTGAGCGACTAGGCGCGACGTGCCCTGCCTTCGATGTCTCGGCGGCTTGTGCCGGCTTCGTGTTTGCGCTCGATGTCGCCGAGGGCTATATCGCTCGCGGTCGCGCCAGGCACGTGCTGGTCGTTGCGGCCGAGCAGATGACGCGCGCACTCGATTGGACCGATCGTGCCACGTGCGTGCTCTTTGGCGATGGCGCGGGCGCTGCAGTCATGGAGGCCGGGGGAGAGAATCCCCTTGCCGTTGAGCTTTCGACCGCACCCGATGTCGAGACGTTGCGCGTTCCCGGGCTGGATGGCACCTCGCCATTCAAGGTTCCCTCGGACTGCCAGAGTGTGCTTTCCATGAACGGCCGTCGCGTGTTCAAGTTTGGTGTCAATGCCATCTGCGACACGGTCAACAAGCTCGCCTGCGATGCGAGTATCGCGGTCGAGGACATCGATCATTTTGTATTCCATCAGGCTAACGAACGAATCCTGAGTCAGGCGGTCAAGCGCCTCGGCGTGCCAGACGAGCGCGTGGTTCGAACGCTGCGCGAGACCGGCAACATTTCGAGCGCCTGCATTCCCTTTGCGCTTGACCGGCTGGCACGTACCGACGCACTGAATGCGGGCGACACCATCGCCCTCGTTGGATTTGGCGCCGGTCTGGATATAGGTGGCTATCTGCTTCGTTGGAAGTAGTCGCACATAGGAAATAAAAACGCCCCTAGGGCACAAACAAAGGAGAACTACCATGGCAGATCAGAAGACCTTCGAGCGCGTTTGCGACGTTATCCGCGAGACCGCCGGCCTTGACGACGTCGAGATGAAGCCCGAGTCCACGCTCGAGGAGATTGGCCTCGACAGCCTGGGCACCGTCGAGATTCTCGTCGCCGTCGAGGACGAGTTTGGCATCCAGCTCGATACCGAGGAGAACCCCAAGACGGTCGGCGAGTTCGCCGATACGGTCGAGGCGGCATTGGAGAAGTAGAGATGCTCAAGACTCCTCTCTGCGATCTGCTCGGCATCGAAAAACCCGTGTTCCAGGGCGGCATGGCCTGGATTGCCGATGCCTCGCTGGCATCGGCCGTGTCCGAGGCAGGCGGGTTGGGAATCATCGCGGCCATGAATGCCGACGCCAACTGGCTGCGCGATCAGATTCACGAGCTGCGCACCAAGACGGACAAGCCCTTTGGCGTGAACGTCATGCTTATGAGCCCGTTTGCCGACGAGGTCGCGCAGGTTGTGATTGATGAGCGAGTGCCGGTCGTCGTGACGGGCGCCGGTAATCCCACCAAGTACATGAAGGCGTGGAACGAGGCGGGCATCAAGGTCATCCCGGTCGTTGCCTCGGTGGCGCTGGCACGCCTCGTGGCGCGTCGTGGAGCCACGGCGGTTGTTGCCGAGGGCACCGAATCGGGCGGCCATATTGGCGAGACCTCGACGATGGCACTGGTGCCGCAGGTCGTCGATGCGGTCGACATTCCCGTCGTGGCTGCCGGCGGTATTGCCGACGGCCGCGGCGTGGCGGCCGCCTTTATGCTGGGCGCCGCCGGCGTGCAGGTGGGTACGCGCTTTCTGGTCGCAGACGAGTGCACCGTCTCGGAGCAGTACAAAGAGATGGTCCTGAAGGCCAACGACACTTCGACGCGTGCGACCGGTCGCTCGACGGGACATCCGGTGCGCGCCCTCAAGAGCCCCTTCACCAACGCCTATGCCAAGAGCGAGGGTTCCGGTGCGAGTGCCGAGGAGCTCGGTGCTATGGGAACCGGTGCGCTGCGTAAGGCCGCCAAGGACGGCAACTACGAAGAGGGTTCGTTTTTGTGTGGACAGATTGCCGGCATGGTCAACGAGCGCCAGAGCGCACGCGAAATCGTTGACGACCTGGTCGATGGCGCCGAGCACGTCCTGAAGGGTGCGTGCGCATGGGTGGCGTAGCGTTTTTGTTTGCCGGCCAGGGTGCCCAGCACCCCGCGATGGGCGTCGACTTGATCGAGACATCGCCGGCGGTCGCCGAGGTGTTCGCCATTGCCGATGAGGTGCGCCCGGGGACGAGCGAGCAGTGCCGGAGCGCCTCCAAGGAGGAGCTCTCGCAGACCGAGAACACGCAGCCTTGCGTGTTCGTGCACGACTTGGCTGTCGCCGTCGCCCTGCGCGAGCGCGGCGTGGTGCCTGCCGCCTGTGCGGGATTCTCGCTGGGCGAGGTCGCCGCGCTCACCTTTGCGGGGGCATTCGATACGCGAGCGGGTTTTGAGCTCGTGTGCGAGCGCGCGGCGCTAATGGCCGCGGCTGCCGAGCGCCATCCGGGCGGCATGCGCGCCGTCATCAAACTTGATGCGGCGCAAGTCGAGGGCCTGTCTGCACAGGCCGGCGAGGACTGCTGGCCGGTCAACTACAACAGCCCGCAGCAGACGGTTGTGGCCGGAGCGCCCGATGCGTTGCAGACCCTCGACGTCCTAGTAAAGGAGGCTGGCGGCCGCGCTATGAAAGTCGCGGTGTCGGGTGCATTCCATAGCCCCTATATGGCCGAGGCGACTGAGGGGCTGGCGACGTATATCCAAGCCGGCCACGCGCCGTCTCCGCTGCTGATTCCGGTCATGGCAAACATGACGGCGGCGCCCTATCCGGCGGACCCGCGAGCGGCATCGGATGTCTTGGCCAACCAGGTGAGCCATGCCGTGCGTTGGGTCGATACGCTGCATGCTCTGCAGGATCAAGGCATCGACACATTTATTGAGGTCGGCCCCGGCAAAACGCTGTCCGGCCTGGTCAAGCGTACGTTGAGCGGCGTTCGTGTGTATTCGTGCGAGACGGCCGAGCAGGTCGCAGCTATTGCCGACGAGCTCGCATAGTCCACAGGGCTGTAACCCGAAAGGAATGACATGGGCAACTTGAACAACGGCGCGCTCGAGCGCAACGACTCACGCCGTGTGGCACTGGTCACGGGCGGCTCGCGGGGAATCGGCCGCGCTTGTGCGGTTGGCTTGGCGGAGGACGGCTTTGATATTGCCGTCGTCTATGCCGGCAGCGTCGATGCGGCGCGCGAGACGTGCGACGCCTGCGAGGCGGCTGGCGCCACGGCGCGCTCATATCAATGCGACGTGGCCGACCCCGCTGCCGTCAACGCGTGCGTGGAAGCGGTCCTCAACGACTTTGGCTCCATTTGGGCGCTCGTCAACAACGCTGGCATCACCCGCGATGGCCTGCTCATGCGCATGGGCGATGACGCCTTCGATCGCGTGCTCGATGTCAATCTTAAAGGAACGTTTAACACGACGCGTGCGCTCACCAAGACCTTTATGCGCCAGCGCGGCGGCTGCGTCGTCAACATGAGCTCGGTTGTGGGCCTGATGGGCAATGCCGGGCAGGCCAACTACGCTGCCTCCAAGGCGGGCGTCATCGGCCTGACCAAGGCGGTGGCGCGCGAGCTTGCGCCCCGCGGTGTACGAGTGAACGCGGTCGCCCCCGGGTTTGTCGAGACAGATATGACGGCAAAGCTCTCGGAGAAGGTGTGTACGGTAACCGAGGAGCAGATTCCCCTTAAGCGTATGGCGCAGCCCGAAGAGGTGGCCGGTGTGGTGCGATTTTTAGTGAGCGATGCGGCTGCCTACATTACGGGCGAAGTCATACGCGTCGACGGCGGAATGGCGATGTAGAAACCAGGGCCGAAGAACGGCTTGGATGAGGAGACCATGATGGAACAGAGAGTTGCAATCACCGGTATCGGTGCCGTGTCGCCGCTCGGCAACACCGCGCTTGCCACCTGGGCGGCAATGTGCGCTGGCACGTGCGGCATCGGCCCGATTACGCACTTCGATACCGATGCGTTTGCCGTCAAGGTAGCGGCCGAGGTCAAGGGCTTTGACGGCAACGAGTACTTTGGCAAGCGTGATGCAAAGCATCTGGACCCCTGCGTTCAGTTTGCGATGGCGGCTTCGGACGAGGCCATGCGCGATGCGGGCTTTGATGTCGAAGGCGCCATCGATCGAGAGCGCCTGGGCGTCTACGTGGGCTCGGGCGTGGGCGGCATGACGACGCTCGTCGACAACGTCCATACGATTGCCGAACGTGGGCCCCGCCGCGCATCGCCCTATATGATCGCGATGATGATCCCCAACATGGCATCGGGCAATATCGCAATCCGCCACAAGGCAAAGGGCCCGACCCTGCCCGTGGTGACCGCGTGCGCAACCTCGGCCCATGCCGTGGGCGAGGCGTTCCGCGCCATCAAGCATGGCTATGCCGATGCAATCCTGGCTGGCGGCGCCGAGGCCGCAATCATCCCCGATGCCGTTGCGGGCTTTACGTCCTGCCGTGCTCTCACCACTAATCCTGACCCGTCGACGGCATGCCGTCCGTTCGATGCAGACCGCGACGGCTTTGTGATGGGCGAGGGCGCCTGCGTGCTGGTGCTCGAGAGCATGGAACACGCGCTGGCTCGCGGGGCGCACATTTATGCCGAGGTCGTGGGTTACGGCAACACCGATGATGCCTATCACATCACGAGCCCCGATCCCGAGGCTGCCGGCATCGCCCGTGCGATATCGCTGGCGGTGGCCGAGGGCGACGTTAAGCCTTCCGAGGGCCTCTACATCAACGCTCACGGTACCTCGACCAAGCTCAACGATTCGTCCGAGACGGCGGGCATTAAGCGTGCGCTCGGCGAGGACGCGGCACGCGCCGCGCACGTCTCGTCGACCAAGTCGATGACCGGCCACATGATCGGTGCTACGGGCGCCATCGAGGTCATGGCCTGTGCCATGGCGCTCGAGCAGGGCGTGGTGCCCCCGACCATTAACTACCACACGCCCGATCCCGTCTGCGATCTTGATTACACGCCTAATCGAGCGGTTCGCGCCGACCTTACCTGGGCGCTTTCGACCAACCTGGGCTTTGGCGGACACAATGCCGCCATCGCGCTGCGTAGATATGCAAGGAGCTAGAGCATGGATTCCAAAAGACTTGCCGAGATAGCCGATGTCATGGAGGACCGCGGCCTCACGCGCGTGCGCGTTGAGGAGCCCGATGGCACCGCGGTCGAGCTCGAGCGCGCGAGCGCCGCACAGCCGGTTGCCGTGCCCATGCCTATGCCGGGTGCCGTGACTGCTCCGGCGGTGGCTCCTGTCGCCATGCCTGCTGCCGCACCGGAGCCCGCCGCGCAGGCGCCTGTCGCCGCACCGGAGCCCAAGGGCACCGAGGTGACCGCTCCCATGGTCGGCGTTTTCTATGCTGCCCCGGCGCCGGGCGACGAACCGTTTGTGCACGTGGGCTCCAAGGTCAAGGCCGGCGAGACCCTCTGCATCATCGAGGCCATGAAGGTTCTCAACGAGGTGACGGCAGAGGCGGATGGCGAGGTACTCGAGATCTGCGTGGCCGACGGCGACCTCGTGGAGTTTGGCAGCTGCCTCATGAGGATCGGATAGGTGATATCCATGAACAAAGAAGAGCTCAAGAAACTGTTGCCGCATCGCGAGCCGATGCTTTTGCTCGACGAAGCCGAGCTGGTGGGCAACGAGGCCCACGGCAAGATCACGATTACGGGCGACGAGTACTTTTTGCAGGGGCATTTTCCGGGAAACCCGGTCGTCCCCGGCGTGATTCAGTGCGAGATGCTCGCCCAGAACTGCTGCGTGCTGCTGATGGGCGATGAGGAGGCGCGCGGCGCGACGCCGTTCTACACCAGTCTGGACAAGGTGCGCTTTAAGCGTCCGGTGCGCCCGGGCGACACGGTTGATCTGGTGTGCTCAATCACGCGTGCGCGCGGGCCGTTCCGCTTTGCGACGGGTACTGCGAGCGTCAACGGTGAGGTTTGCTGCCGCGCCGA
>USLO01000008.1 GCA_900555515.1 uncultured Collinsella sp. | reverse complement strand
GAGACGGGGCATCGCGCCGCCGTGCTTTGCGGCGCGGCACCGGGTGATACCCAAGGCGAGCTGGACCGGCGTGCTGCCGTGTTTGCCGTACCGTTCGAGTCGCCCGAGCTGCCGTTTCCCATCTGCGGTATGTCCGATGTCATGCCCTATCCCTCCACGCGCTATCGTGACCTGACACCTTCGATGCTCAAGGCATTTGAGCGGGCATTTGCTGCAGCAATCGATCGGGCGGTGGCTGAGTTTCGACCCGATCTGGTGCTCTGCCATCACCTGTATCTGGTGACCGCATTGGCGCGCGAGTGTGTCCGGGGCGTGCCGGTTGTTGCTGTGTGCCATTCGACCGACCTGCGCCAGCTGCGTTCGCATGCGCTCGAGCGCGATCGCATCGTACGTGCGGTTCGTCGGCTCGATGCCGTCTTTGCGCTCCATGCTGAGCAGGCTGAGCAGATTGGCCTGGTGTGCGGCGTTGATGCCGATCGCATCCACGTGATTGGGACGGGCTACGACCATCGCGTCTTCTGCCGCGACGCAAGCGTGGCGAGGCAGCCGGGATCGCTTGTGTACGTGGGTAAGATTTGCTTTAAAAAGGGCGTCGAGTCGCTGGTTCGAGCCGTGTCATTGCCGATTGACGATGGCGTCCGCCCATCTGGCTTGGTACTTGTGGGCGGCCGCGGGGACGATGCCGAGTACGCGCGTATCGAGCGCTTGGCTGCGGCCTCGAATGTGCCGGTGACGCTGGCGGGACGCCTGGATAGCGATGGGCTCGTGCATGCTTACCGCAGTTCCGACGTCTTTGTGCTGCCTTCGTTTTACGAGGGTCTGCCGCTCGTGACGATCGAGGCTCTCGCGTGCGGCTGCAAAGTTGTGGCGACCGATTTGCCCGGCGTTCGTCCCTGGATGGAGGCGATGCTTCCAGGTGCTCCCGTGACGTGGGTGGCGTCGCCGCGTATGACGGATGTCGACACGCCTGTGGCGGCCGACCTTCCGTTGTTTGAGCGCGCACTGGCAGATGCTATCGCGCAGGCGCTTGCGGAGCCGCCTTCGACGTTCGAGCCGTCGGCGGTCTCTTGGGAAGCGTGCCTGGGGCGTATACTTAAAGTCGTTGATTTGTTGGAAGGGGGTTCGTATGGCTAAGGACACCATTAAGCTCACGTCCATGACGGCCGCGAGCGGTTGAGCCGCTAAGTTGGCCCCCGGAGCCCTCGCCCAGGTCCTGGGCGATTTACCCAATGTGCATAACGACAACTTGCTCGTGGGGTTCGATACCTCTGACGATGCGAGCGTCTTCCGCGTAGGTGAGAACCTGGGCCTCGTGCAGTCCATCGACTTCTTCCCACCGATGGTCGACGACCCGTTTCTGTTTGGCCAGATTGCCGCGGCAAACTCACTGTCGGACATCTATGCCATGGGTGGGCGGCCGAGCCATGCCATGAACTTGCTCTGCATACCCAGTTGCCTGGGCGTTGAGGTTGCCGGGCAGATTTTGGCGGGTGGCGCCGATAAGTGCGTCGAGGCCGGCTGCACCATCGCGGGCGGCCACACCATCAACGACGACGAGCCCAAGTACGGCCTGTCCGTGAGCGGTTTTGTGCCGCTCGATCGCATGCTCGCTAACAGCGGCGCACGCGTGGGCGATGTTCTGCTGCTGACCAAGGCGATCGGCTCGGGCATCATCACCACGGCCATTAAGGGCGAGCTTATCGAGCAGGACGAGGCTAGCCCGATGTTTGACTCGATGCGCACCCTCAACGGGGCCCCGATTCGTCTGGCCGAGGGACTCGAGCTTCACGGCTGCACCGATGTCACGGGCTTTGGCCTTATCGGGCACGCGTGCGAGATGGCCGAGGGCTCGGGCGTGCAGATTGAACTTGCGTCGGGGGCGGTACCGCTCTTTGACCAGGTGCTCGATATGGCGCGTTTGGGCATTATTCCTGCCGGTGCCTACCGCAACCAGGACTTCTTTGGCCCGCGCGTGGCGGCCGACGATGACCTGGAGCCGGGCATGTTGGATGCGCTGTACGATCCGCAGACCTCGGGCGGTTTGCTCATCGCGGCGCCTGCTGCCGATGTGGATGAGCTTGCGCGTCGCCTGGATGCCGAAGGACGTATCGCCGCCGTCGTCGGTCGCGTGTGCGAGCCGGTGCCAGGCGGTCCTGCCGTCCACGTTGTACGTTAACGACACGTTTATTGAGCTATATACCGTTCTAAAACGATTTATTCGAAAGGAAAAACTATGTCTACCAAAATCGAAGTCAATGCCATGGGCGATGCCTGCCCGCTGCCCGTCGTCAAGACGCTTAAGGCGCTCAAACAGCTTGATGGCGAGGGTGCCGTGGTGACCGCGGTCGATAACGAGACCGCCGTCAAGAACATCTCCAAGATGGCGCAGGAGAAGGGCTGCACGGCCTCGGTCGAGAAGATCTCGGACGCCGAGTGGCACGTGACTGTGGTGACCTCTGGTACCGTTGCCGTGGCCGATCCCGAGCAGGATGGCGCTGCCTTCTGTGATGCCAGCGCCGGCAAGGGCAAGCTCGTCATTTCCGTCTACACCGACTGCATGGGCCGCGGCGACGACGAGCTGGGCCACAAGCTCATGAAGGCGTTTATCTTTGCCGTGACGCAGCAGGAGGAGCTGCCCGCGACCATGCTGTTCTACAACGGCGGCGCCAAGCTCACCGTCGAGGGCTCACCGGTACTCGACGACCTGAAGGGTCTGGCCGAGCAGGGCGTCGAGATTCTCACCTGCGGCACCTGCCTCGACCACTATGGCATCAAGGACCAGCTTGCCGTTGGCGAGGTCACCAACATGTACGTGATCGTGGAGAAGATGGAGCAGGCCGTGCGCGTCGTGCGCCCGTAGCGTATTGGTTGGAGTTGCCATGAGGGAGAAGCGCCCGGCGCTTGTCATCACGTTTCCCACCACGGCGGCCGCCATGGGCTGCGAGTCCCTGTGCATCGAGCGCGGCCTTCCCGGGCGAACGATTCCCGTGCCCGGGGAGGTCGCTGCCGGCTGCGGTCTGGCGTGGAAGGCGTTGCCCGCCGATGAGGAGCTGCTGCGCAGCGAGCTTACCGCGGCGGGCGTTCCTACCGAGGGCTATACCGTGATCGACATGTGGGAGGTCGTGCGATGATCTACCTGGATAACGCGGCGACGACCATGCACAAGCCGCAGACGGTGATCGATGCCGTGACGCAGGCGATGTGCTCGCTCGGCAATGCCGGACGTGGCGCGACGTCGGGTGCGCTCGATGCCGCTCGTACGATTCACGGTTGTCGCGCCAAGCTCGCGCGCCTTTTGGGTTGCCCGAGGGCGGACCATGTGTGCTTTACACCCAACTCCACGGCGGCGCTCAACACCGCCATCAACGGCGTGGTGCGCCCCGGCGACCGCGTGGTCACAACGGTGCTCGAGCACAACTCCGTGCTACGTCCGCTCAACCGCTTGGCGACGGAGCAGGGTGTGACGGTTGAGCATGCGGGCTGCGACGCGAACGGCGTGCTCGACTACGACGAGCTCGAGCAGCTGGTCACGCCGGGCACGCGTGCCGTGGTTGTGACGCACGCTTCCAATGTGACCGGCAACGCGGTCGACATTGCACGCGTGGCCGCCATGGCCCATGCGGCAGGTGCGCTCGTGATCGTCGATGCCTCGCAGTCTGCCGGTACGGAGCGTATCGATATGCAGGCCATGGGGCTCGACATTGTGTGCTTTACCGGCCACAAGGGGCTCATGGGTCCGCAGGGGACCGGCGGGCTGGCCGTGGCGGAGGGCATTGACGTGGCTCCGTGGGCCATGGGCGGCACGGGCGTGCACAGCTTCGATGCGCTGCAGCCGCTTGAGTGGCCCACGCGCCTTGAGGCGGGCACGCTCAACGGTCACGGCATTGCGGGTCTTTCCGCCGGCCTCGACTTTATCGAGGCGCAAGGCGGGGCCGAGGCGATTGCGGCGTATGAGCGAGCACTGGCCGATCGCTTTCTCGCCGGTGTTCGCAAAATACCCGGCATTGCGCTCTACGGCGCCTTTGGCCAGCCGACGCGCTCGGCGATTGTGTCGCTCAACGTAGCCGATATCGATTCGGCCGAGATCTCGGACGCGCTCATGCAAGGGTGGGGGATTGCGACACGCCCCGGCGCCCACTGCGCCCCGCTCATGCACCGTGCGCTGGGGACCGAGCGTCAGGGTGTCGTTCGCTTCTCGTTTGGGTATTTCAACACGGACGAGGAAGTCGACACCGCGATCGACGCTTTGCGCGATTTAGCCTGCTAAAGCTGCTAGACCGTTTATACTTGCGGGACGGGTGTTTTTGCCCGTCCCGTTTTTGTTTCGACCCGAAAGGTGTGTCTATGGCCTCATCCGCCCCGCGCGGTCTGCGCTCCGACCATGTCGTCACCGTCGGCATCGCCCTGTTCTCGATGCTCTTTGGCGCCGGCAACCTCATTATTCCGCCGCTGCTGGCGCTGCAGGCAGGTTCTGCCACGCCGGTCGCCATGCTCGGCTTTCTGATTGCCGCCATCGGCCTGCCCGTCATGGGCTTTATCGCCGTCGCGCTCGCCGGTACGGCCCGCGAGCTGGCCGGCCGCGTGCATCCTAAGTTCGGTGAGTTCTTTGTTGCGGCGGTGTATCTGGCCATCGGCCCGTGCCTGGCTATTCCGCGCACGAGCTCTACGGCCTTCGAGATGCTGGTGCCTCTGCTGCCCGAGGGCGTCTCGCTCGGCACGGCTCGCCTGGTGTTTGCCATCGGTTTCTTTGTCGTCGCGTTTGCACTCACGCTGCGTCCGGGCGTCATCACGCGCGTGCTCGGCCGCATTACGGGCCCCGCGCTCATTGCGCTCATCGTGCTGGTCGTGGGTGCCGCCGTGGTCTCGCCGTTGGGTCCCGCTGCCGCGCCGCAGGCTCCCTACAATGCCGGTGCTGCCGTGCAGGGCTTTTTGACTGGTTACCAGACCATGGACTTGCTCGCGTCGCTCGCCTTTGGCATCATCATCGCCGAGACCATCCATGAGCTCGGCGTTACCGACGATAGGCGCGTGGCCTTCGAGATTTCGCGTTCCGGTGTGATCGCCGGCGTGCTCATGGCCATCATCTACTGCGGCTTGGCGCTTGCCGGCACGCAGCTCAGCACCGTGATGCCCGATGCCACCAACGGCGCCGCCATCCTTGCCCGCTCTGCCTCCATGCACTTTGGTCTTGCCGGCACGGTCGTGGTCTTTGCGATCTTTTTCCTCGCCTGCATGAACGTGTGTATTGGCCTTATCAGCTGCTGCTCGCGTTACTTCTGCGAGACGTATGTGGTCGAAGGGGGAGCGGAGGCTTCCGATGAGGCCATGCGCCGCCCCTTCGCGATTCTCGCCTTTGTGTTCGCGGCGTTTTCGTGCGTGCTCTCCAACGTGGGCCTCGACGTAATCCTCATGTTCTCGGTGCCCATGCTCAATGCCTTGTACCCCGTTGCCATCGTGCTGGTACTGATGGGCCTGGTGCACGGTTTTTGCGACGCGCATCCGCAAGTGTGGGTTTGGGTCGGCGGCGTTGTCGCGGTGCAGAGCGTGATCACCTCGGTTCGCGATGCGTTCTTTGCGGGCGCGTGGCTGCCGTTTGATGCGCTGCCGCTGGCGGACATTGGAGCCGCGTGGGCGCCGGTCGCTGTGGTTGCCTTTGTGATTGGTCTGCTCCATAGTCGTTTTGTTGCACATTCGAGGAGCTAGGGTTTCTGCGCTTGCACAGGCGGGGAGTCTCCCCTATAATTTCCTTCGCTTTGGGACACGCAAGGTTTAGACCTTAGCTGCTCAACACCTTCGGGACGTGGCGCAGTTTGGTAGCGCGCCTGCTTTGGGAGCAGGATGTCGCAGGTTCAAATCCTGTCGTCCCGACCATATCTTGCGGGCGTAGTTCAATGGTAGAACCCCAGCCTTCCAAGCTGATGACGCGGGTTCGATTCCCGTCGCCCGCTCCATAAGATAGTTTTAACGGCTTTGGCTCTATTTGGTGCCAAAGCCGTTTTCATATACATGCCGGGACCCCACATCCCCACCTAAGTTGCGGTGAAATAGTTCCTTGATTAGCCGCAAAAGCTGTTATCCAGGAACTATTTCACCGCAACTTATTGAGGCCGAGCGGGTTGGGTCGATGATGGGTTCTGTTGTCGAGAAGATGAGGGCAGCCGGTCAGGAGTCTGCGTAGGGTTTTGTGGTTGGTATACCGTAGCCGCGCATCATGGAGCCGAACGCTTTGACATCGTAGGTGTCTGAGAGCTTGAAATGGATGACGTTGTGGCCCATGGCACGCAGGTTCGCATCGCGCATGAGGGCAGCTCGATAGGTTTTTGCCGCAGTATGTTCCTGATCATTTTGGGCATCGTCCTCAAACTTGCCTAGTCCATGCAGCTCAGCCAGCATCCAAGAGCCGTTTGGCATCTGCCAGCCGTAATCTGCCAAATAATAGCCGGCGTTTCCCGGTCGAGTGATTTCAACCTGAAGTTCGGGAGCGGCAACTCCCGCCAGAATCATTGCCGCCCGTGCTTCGGATTCTCCACCGTTATCCGATCTGCCATCCATGTGTTCAAAAACGTCAAATGCGCGCGCGATGCCGTGCAGTCCGCGGCAGTTCGCTTGTGCATATGCACGCAATTCTTCACGCTCGACACCGTACTCACGAGCCAACCCGTCGACATAGCCTAGTGCATATCGAAAAGCGCTCGTTCGGGCGATGTCGACCACCGTGCGATATGGATCCGTTAACGTAAACGGGCCGAGCTGCCATACGTCGCCCGATCGCCAGCGTCGGTATTCAACGAATTCGTACATATCGCGTCTGGTGGAACGCGGCAGCAGCACTTGCACCTTGTCGAGAAGCGAATATGCAGAACCGATGCCATAGAGCAGCGCCGCCGTTGCTCCACAAAACACGGCATCCGGTTCAACGACCGCAATAGCGGATGCCAATTGAAAGATGCGATCTTCGACGCCGAGGTCATTCCAATATGCGGGATCAGCGTAGACATGGTTGTAGAGTCGAATAATCATCTCTTTTTGCATGAGCGCATAGGCACAGCGTTCATCCCATTTTTTGGCGGCTACAAACAGATGCCCGCCATGATGGGCCTCGAATAACCGGAAGAACAGCTCTACTTGCGGTTTGGAACAGCGTTTATCATGGCTCATTTTCGACCCCATGGTCTCGAGGGGGAGTGAATGACACTACGCTATCCCATATTTGGTTCGCCAGACCTTGCCATGAACTGACCAAAAGCTTGACGGGGCAGGTCAGAGTCATGAGTCAGAGCCAAACATATCGGCAAACGGTTGATTAGCGCCCCTCGGCGGTATTAAAAACCACCCTTACAGAAAGTTGCGGTGAAATAGTTCCTGAAAAGCTCGAATAAGCCTAAATCCAGGAACTATTTCACCGCAACTTAGGAGGGGATGGGGCTGAGGGGCGGGCGATGCCGTTGTCTGTCGGTTAGCTGCGGGGGCGGTGGCGGAGTTTGTCGATGGCGGCGTCGGTACTGTGGCCGCGGGCTTCGGCGGCGCGGTCGCGAGCGTCGGCGGCGGTTTGGCGCTGGCGGCGGTAATCGATCATGCCTTGGATGATGGGCTTGCCAAAGCTCACGACATCATCGTTGTAGATGGCGGTACGGGCGGCAAGCAGACAGTCGGTAAAGTCCATATGGGTCTTGCCAAAGAGTTTGATGGCAAGGGCGACAACGGTGGGCTCGTCGACCATGACGTCATCGAGCAGCCTTCTCATGGCCGTAGCAATCTCAACGCGGGGAACCTTATAGACGTCGCGCAGCGTGACCACGACGCGCGTGATGATCTCGGGGTAGACGCGAGCGGTGCGCGTGGCGATGACCTTGGCGGCGCGCGGTGACAGAACTTCGTCGTCGTCAAGCAGGTAGCGTAGGATGACGGTCTCGTCGATGATGGTGCTACTCATGGATATCTACTTCCTCGGGACCCAAAATCGAATCGTCGCTTTCTGTAGCAAGGTACTCAATCCAGGCATTGCGCTCCTCGGCGCGGCGATTGGGGTCACCATATGCTTTGAGCGATCCATAGGCGGCGGTGCCGTCCTTTGAGCGCACGGCGACCGGCTGAAAGGGGAGCTTGCGCATCAAAATGCTCTGCGCGACAAAAAGACGGACGGCCTCGGCGAGCGATGTGCCCATGGCGTCGTAGAGACGCTCGGCATGCTGCTTGTCTTCCTCGCGAATGCGCACCTGCAGGATGGCTCTTTTTTGAGTCGATGACATCACTGGCCTCCCTTAATGAACGTGCAATATGGATAGTCAAATACAGCATCGGCTAATAATAGCCGATTTTATAACCACTACTTTATTGCACTAGAGTAATTGAATATGAACAACATTACGAATGTACTACATCCTTCAGAAGCGAGCGTGAAATCTCTCTCGAACGTACGCGTGTAATACACTCGCCTTTATATCCTAACGAGAATAATTCCAACCTGCCCAAATCCCTGCAATACACCCGTATTGCAGGGCCTACGCTCAAGTTTTCCCCCTGCAACTGCGTATATTCAACCTGTATATCGTTGGAGAAATTCTACCGAGTGCCTGTTTCGCCGCATGCGCTCGATGCGTCGATGCCGGACCACGGGCGGTCCGGGGCAACATCGACAGGGTCTCTCCGGCATGGGATTCAGGAGGGAGTGAACAACATGGGCAATAAACGAGTCGTAGCCGATTCTTCACGCTGCATTGGGTGCCAAACCTGTATGGCGGCGTGCATCGAGGCACACGATATTCCCGGCAACATCGCCGCACCTCGCTTGCGCGTAACGCGCACCTACGAGATCTCCGCGCCGGTGGCATGTCACCACTGCGAGGACGCTCCGTGCGCGAAGGCCTGTCCTACGGGAGCCTTGTTCTTTGATCCAAAGAACCATCGCATCGGCGTCAACGAGGACAACTGCATCGGCTGCAAGAGCTGCGTCATGGCCTGCCCCTTTGGCGCCGTGAGTGTGGCGACTACGCAGGTCCCCGTCTTGATGGGCGACGTGCGCGTGGGTTCGCAGACTAAGAGCTTCGTGCTCAAGTGCGACCTGTGCGTGGACCGTCCCGGCGGCCCGGCGTGTGCCGAGGCGTGCCCGACCAAGGGCCTCACCCTGGTAGACGAGGATCGCCTGGCAGAACTGACTGCCGAGCGTGCCCGCGCCACCATCGAAAACGAGGCGTAAGCGTTGGGGCGACAAGCCCAATGATTGTCAAATAAGTACCGAGTATTCGGTAGCAGAGAAAGGAAGGAGGGTGTCATGGAGAAGCATAAAGTGATCTGCCCGTACTGCGGCGCCGGTTGCCAGTTTAACCTCCTGGTCCAAAACGGCCAGGTCGTGGGTACCGAACCGCTCAACGGCATCACCAACCAGAGCGAGCTGTGCCTTAAGGGCATGAGCGGCTACGACTTCATCAACGACACCAAGATCTTGACTCCTCGCGTACTGCACCCGATGATCCGCCGCACTAAGGGCGCGGATCTTGAGCGCGTAAGCTGGGACGAGGCACTGGATTTCACCGCATCTAAGATGCAGGCCATAATTGACGAATATGGTCCTAACGCTGTCATGACCACCGGCTCTTCGCGAGGCGGCGGCAATGAGGCGAACTACGTCATGCAGAAGTTTACGCGTGCGTGCATCGGCACCCACAGCGTAGACAACTGCGCCCGTACTTGACACGGCCCTACTGTCCTCGGTCTGATGGACACGGTTGGTTCAGGTTGCATGTCATGCTCCATCCCCGGTATGGAGGATGCGGGCTGCATTTTCCTCTTCGGCTATAACCCTGCCGATTCGCACCCCATCGTCGCAAGGCGTATCGTGCGAGCCAAAGAAAAGGGTTGCAAGATCATCGTCGCCGACCCGCGCCATATCGAAACCGCGCGTATCGCCGATCTCTACCTTCCGATCAAGAACGGTTGCAATGTTGCGTTCCTCAACGCCTTTGCCAACTGCTTGGTCAACGATGGCCTCTACGACAAGGAATTCGTCGCCGAGCACACGAACGGCTTTGACGAGTGGTGGGAGACCATCAAGAACTACACTCCCGAATCCGTACAGGACATCACGGGTGTCGAGCCCGCGTTGATCCACCAAGCTGCCGAGATGTACGCCACGGCGAAGCCCTCCGCCATCATTGGCTGGGGCATGGGCGTATGCCAGCAGAAGCAGAACCTGAAGACGGTGCACACCATCGCCTCCATCGCCTGCGTTGCCGGCCAGATCGGCAAACCCAATTCCGGCCTCGCGCCCGTGCGTGGTCAGAACAACGTCCAGGGCTCCTGCGATATGGGCATGCTGCCTAACCTGTACCCTGGCTACCAGAAAGTCACCGACCCCGCCGTGCGCGCCAAGTTTGCAAAGGCTTGGGGCGTGCCCGAGGAAAAGCTCCCGCTCGAGGAGGGCTACAAGCTCACCGACCTGGGCCACCTGGTCGACGAGGGCAAGGTGCACTGCTTCTACAACTACGGCGAGGACCCGGTGCAGACCGAGCCCGATTCGGCCGGTATGCGCAAGACGCTCTCCGAGCTGGATCTGTTCATTTGCCAGGACATCTTTATGACGCAGACGACCATGCTCGCCGACGTCATCCTGCCCGCTACCTCTTGGGGCGAGCACGAGGGTGTCTTTACCGCATCCGACCGTAGCTTCCAGCACTTTGACGCGGCTGTTCCGCCCAAGGGCGAGTGCCGCCACGACTGGGAGATCTTCGCGGACCTGTCCACGCGTATGGGCTATCCCATGCACTACGACAACACCGAGCAGATCTGGAACGAGTGCATTAGCCTGTGCCCCAACTTTGTGGGCGCGACCTACGAGAAGATGGCTCCCGAGGGCGGTTACGCCCAGTGGCCGGTCAAGAGCACCGATGTGAACGACCACGGTACGCCCGACATGTTCGCTGGTGGCAAGTTCACCACCAAGGACGGCCGCGCCAACCTGATGGCGCACGACTGGGAGGCGCCCTCCGAGCTTCCCGACGATGAGTACCCGCTCATTCTGTGCACCGTCCGCGAGGTCGGTCACTACAGCTGCCGCTCGATGACCGGCAACTGCAAGACGCTGGCGCTGCTCGCCGACGAGCCCGGCTTTGTCCGCATGAATCCCGCGGACGCCCAGGCGCGCGGCATCAAGAACGGCGATATCGTCTCGATTCATAGCCGCCGCGGCCAGGTATACAGCCGCGCCGACGTGAGCGATCGCATCAATAAGGGCACGGTCTACATGACCTACCAGTGGTGGATCGGCAAGTGCAACGAGCTGACCATTCACAAGGTCGACCCGGTCTCGCATACGCCCGAGGACAAGTTCTCCGCCTGCCAGGTCGACGCCATTGCCGACCAGGTTTGGGCAGAGGGCGAGGTAGAGCGTCAGTACACCGAGCTCAAGCAGGCTCTGGTGGACGCCGCTGCTCCCCAGGACGTTGAGCCTGGCGCCGCCAAGTTCGACGACGAGACGCACGTGAACCAAATCGTGTAGTCCCGTTCTCGTTGGCTTTTTGGGCCGGGCGTCCCGTACGTTCGGGAGCCCGGCCCGTTATTTTGAAAGGAAGTGGGGATGAACCGCTTCATCGACATCAACCCGGAGAGGTGCATCGGCTGCGGAACATGCCAGTCCGCCTGTGCCGACGCCCACCGGATGCAGGGTCTTCAGGATACGCCGCGCCTGGCGCTCGTGAAGACCGGCGGTATTTCGGCCGCCCTTGCCTGCCACCATTGCGAGGGTGCCCCCTGCGCCGAGGTTTGCCCGGTGAATGCCATCGAGCACGATGGCGACCGCATCCACGTCAAGGAGCAGGAGTGCATCGGGTGCAGGTTGTGCGCCATCGCGTGCCCCTTCGGAGCCATCCATCCCGATGGCACGTCTATCGCCGGTGTCGCTGGCATGTGCGACCCGACGCCTTCGTATCCTAAGTCCCTGAGCAGCCTGCTTACGTGGGCTCCTGGCCAGTACACCTGCGCTGTCAAGTGCGACCTGTGCGCCTTCGATCCGGACGGTCCGCATTGTGTGGCGGCGTGCCCCACCAAGGCGCTGACCGTCATGGGCGGCGCGGCCGATCGCGAGCTCGACGAGGCCAAGCGCCTGCGCTCGATCGAAAACGGTCCGGCCGTTGACGTTATCGCTGTGGCCCAGGGCCTGTCCGAGAAAGCAGAAGGGAGCGTAAACAATGGATAGCATGACGCTGTTTATCGCATCGCTTGCCGTCTCGTGCATCGGTGCGCTCGCCTCGGTTCTGCTGATTAAGGCCGACAACGCCGCCAAGACCGCCGGCTGCCTGATCGGCGCCGTCGCGGCCGTGCTGTCGTTCATCGCGGGCCTCGAGGCCGTGCTTGGCGACGTTTCGTCCCTCAACACGGTCTTCTTCTTCCCGTTCGCCCGTCTCGAGCTCTTGCTCAACGGCCTTGCGGGCCTGATCGTGGTCCTCATCTCGATTCTCGCCTTTGCGGGCTTCATCTACGGTCTGTCCTACTTCGACGAGTACCCGGGCAAGGTCGGGCGCGCCGGCTTCTTTATGAACACCTTCGTCGCCTCGATGATGCTCGTCATCACCGCCGACAACGTGTTCTGGTTCCTGGTCGCCTTTGAGCTCATGTCCCTTACGAGCTACTTCCTTGTCGTTATCGAGGAGAACAAGAACTCCATTAGGGGCGGTTGGCTCTACTTCGTCATCGCGCACGTGGGCTTCGTTCTCATCATGGCGAGCTTCCTGCTCATGACCAACGGCGTGGGCGGTTCCTTCAGCTTCAGTGATTTCCGTACGCATGACTTTGGACCCGCCGTCTCCTCCGCGTGCTTCGTCCTCGCGTTCTTCGGATTTGGCGCGAAGGCCGGTATCATTCCGCTGCACTCCTGGCTGCCCCAGGCGCACCCCGAGGCACCGTCCAACGTGTCCGCCCTCATGTCCGGCGGCATGATCAAGATCGGCATCCTGGGAATCCTCAAGGTCGGTCTCGACCTGCTCGCGGGTTCGGGCGTCCAGCTCTGGTGGGGCCTCATGGTCCTGGTCTTCGGATCCATCTCGTCGGTCCTGGGTGTCGTCTACGCCCTCCACGAGCACGACATCAAGCGCCTGCTTGCCTATCACTCCGTCGAGAACATCGGCATCATCTTGCTCGGTGTCGGCGTGTCCATGACGGCGCACGCCCTGGGCAACGACGTCATCGCGACGATCGCGCTCATGGCCGCCCTCTACCACACGCTCAACCACGCCATGTTCAAGGGCGAGCTGTTCCTCGGCGCGGGCTCCCTGCTCTATGCCACGGGTACGCGCAACATGGAGAAGATGGGCGGTCTGTTCCGCCGCATGCCGGTCACGGCCGTCTGCTTCCTCATCGGTGCCCTTGCCATCTCGGCCATCCCGCCGCTCAACGGCTTCGTTTCCGAGTGGTTCACCTACCAGTCCCTGTTCAACATCTCGACGCTCTCCGACCCGGTCGTCATGGTGTTCGCCGTCGCCTCCGCGGCCGCCCTCGCCATCACCGGTGCCCTGGCCGTCACGTGCTTCGTGAAGGCCTACGGCGTCTCGTTCGCGAGCAGCCCTCGTTCCCAGGAGGCCGCGAACGCCAAGGAGTCCCCGGCTCCGATGTTGTTCTCGCAGATGCTCCTCGCGGCCATCTGCGTGGTACTGGGAATCGGCTCCCCGGTCATCGCCCCGGTTCTGGGCGACGTCGCCCAGAGCGTGCTTGCCGGCTCCGCCGTCACAGCCACCTCGGGCGTGTCTCTCGTGAACGAGATTTCCGGTGCCGCCACCTCCACCCCCGCGATCGCCATCGCGCTCGTGGTCCTCACCGGCCTCGCGTTCGCGTTGAGGTCCTGCCTCGGCGCCAAGGCCCCCGCTAAGAAGACCGACCCTTGGGCGTGCGGCTACGAGCCCAACGAGCACATGCCCGTCGTCGCCACGAGCTTCGCGTCCGACGTCGAACTCTTCATGGGCCCGCTCTACACCCTGCGCGAGGTATGCACCAAGATCTGCTGGTCCATCGCGCACGTGTTCCAGAAGCTCACCGGTGTCGCCCAGGGCGTCGAGCCCCTGCCCGACCGTTTCCTGGTCGATGCACCGAGCGAGGGTGCCGACAAGCTGGCCGGCCTCGCCTCCAAGATCGAGGGCGGCAACTACTCCGTATACATCTGCTACATCGTCGCGGCGCTCGTGGTCTTCCTCGTGCTCGCCGTGGTCATGGTCTAGAGAGGGGAGAGGATATTATGAACATCGTTCTTGCGATGGCGCAGGGCCTCGTGGTCATGCTGGTCGCGCCCTTCTTCTCCGGCCTCGCCCGTGTGATTCGCGCGAAGATGCACAATCGCCGCGGTCCGTCCATCCTTCAGGATTACCGGGACCTCGCGAAGCTCATGGCGCGTCCCGAGTCCGTGAGTTCCGACTCGAGCTTCGTGCTGCGCATCATGCCGCCGCTGTTCCTCGCGGTGTCGTTTATGCTCGCCATGGGCCTGCCCATGTTCACGCTCCAGAGCCCCATGCCCGTCTTTGGTGACGCCATCACCATCATGTACGCGCTCGCGCTGTCCCGCTTCTTCTTCGCGCTGTCCGGCGTGGATTCCTCCAACGCCTACGCGGGCTTCGGCGGTATCCGCGAGCTCCTCATGAGCGTGCTCATCGAGCCGTCCATGCTCATCGCGCTGTTCACCGTCGCCATCGTGTGCGGCTCCACGGACATTGCGACCATGGGTCAGCACATCGTTACGGGCAACGTCTCGAGCGTCGTCGCCGTTATCCTCGCCGGCGTCGCCTTCGCGGCCGCCTGTTACATGGAGCTCGGCAAGCTTCCGTTCGATCAGGCCGAAGCCGAGCAGGAGCTCCAGGAGGGCCCGCTCGCCGAGCTCTCCGGCCCGTCCCTGGCCATGATGAAGCTCGCCATGGGCATGAAGCAGGTCGTGGTCGTCGCTTGGTTCACCTCCATCTTCATCCCCTGGGGAGAGCCCGCGACCATCGGCGTCACCGCTCTCGTGGGCGCCGTCGTCTTCCTCGTCAAGTGCCTGGTCGATTTCGTCGTCTGCGGCGTGCTCGAGAACTCCGTTTCCCGTTCGCGCTTCAAGGTGCTCGGTAACCAGACCTGGGCCGTCGTCGGCATCGCGGTCCTCGCGTTCGTCTTCGTCGTCGTAGGCGTGTAGGGAGAAGGGAGAAACTATGTCAATCGAATCGAGCTTGTCCCTCTTTGCCATGGTGGCGATCGCCGTCCCCATGCTGGGCTCCCTGCTCATCGTCATGCTGCCGCGTCCCTACGCTAAATGGATCTGCGCCTTTGCCGGCGGCATCGCCACGGTCGCTTCCGTTGGCTTGGCCGCGACGTTTGCCGGAAACGGCATGAACGCGGTCGATGTAACCTGGGCGAGTATGGGCCAGACCTTGGTCATGGGCTTCATATTCGACCGGATGAGCACGCTGCTCGCACCCGCTTTCGTCGCTATCGGCCTGCTCGTCGTCATCTATTCGTTCCCGTACATGAGCGATAAGAATAAGGAGCATCCCGACGCGCCCCGTCGTCGCTTCTACGTGTACTTCTCCACGTTCATCGGCGCCATGGCCGGTCTCGCCTACAGCTCCACCATCGTCGGCCAGCTCGTTTTCTTCGAGATCACCGGTGTGTGCTCCTGGGGCCTCATCAGCTACTACATGACGCCCACGGCCAAGAAGGCCGGTATGAAGGCGCTCATCATCACCCATATCGGCGCTCTGGGACTCTACATCGGCGCGGCCTTCCTGTTCGCCGGAACCGGCACGTTCGCGCTGAGCGCGATCTCCCAGCTCGATTCCGGTATGAAGACCGTCGTGCTGCTGCTCATCCTGTTCGCTGCTTGGGCCAAGTCCGCCCAGTTCCCGCTCTACATGTGGCTGCCCTCCGCAATGGAGGCCCCCACGCCCGTTTCCGCCTACCTTCATGGCGCGTCCATGGTTAAGGTCGGCGTGTGCGTGTTCGCCCGCGCTCTTGCGAGCGCCGGCGATATCCCCGAGATCGTCGGTTGGGTCGCCATCATCGACGCCGTCGTGACCATGCTCTTCGGCTTCCTCATGTACCTGCCCCAGAAGGATATGAAGCGCCTGCTCGCCTTCTCGACGATCGCGCAGCTCGCCTACGTGTTCTTTGGCCTGGGCCTCTCCGTGTTCGGAAGCCAGATGGCGTTTAACGGCGCCGTCGAGCACATCTTCAACCACGCGTTCACCAAGACCCTGTTCTTCCTCATCGCTGGCTCTCTCAGCTTCACGCTGGGAACCCGTATGCTGCCCAAGATCCAGGGCCTCATGAAGAAGTACCCGGTCACGGGCGTGGGCTTCGCGGTCGCCGCGACCGCTATCGCCGGCGTGCCCCCCATGAGCACGTTCTTTTCCAAGTTCCAGATCATTTCCGGTGGCTTCGCGGTTGGTGCTACCAACACGGTCATCTTTGTCCTCGTGTGCGTCATGGTCGTCGAGACCGTCGCCACCTTCGCATGGTTCCTGCGTTGGATGGGTAAGGTCCTGCCCGGTGAGCCGAGCGAGACCGTGGCCGCCGGCCAGCCCCTTCCGCGCGCCATGGCGTTCGTGTTCGTCGTCCTCATGATCATGGTCGTCGTCGCCGGTCCTCTGTCCTCTAGTTGGATGGGTTAGGAGGTAGGACATGGGTTATTCGTTAGTCAATATCCTGGGCGGTCTTCTGATCGTGACCTCCACCATGGTGGTCGTCTCGAAGACCATCCCGTCCGCCATCAAGTGGTACGCGATCCAGTCGGTTGTCCTGGTGGGCGTGCTGCTCACCCTGGGCCTCACCACCGGTGCCACCGAGCTTCTCATGTGGGCCGCGTCGGCCTTCGTCACCAAGGTGATCCTCGTTCCGTTCATTCTCAACCGTGCCTACAAGAAGATGGGTTCGCCTGCCGATAGCACGCTGACCTCCTCCATCAAGCCGGCCTGGACCATCATCCTCACCGGTCTGGAGGTGGCCGTCTGCTTCGCGGTGGTCACGCGCCTGAGCCTGCCCACCGCCGAGGTGGCCACTCCGGCCCTCGCCATCAGCTTCGCGCACTTCTTCGTCGGCCTCACGTGCATCATCTCCCAGCGCAACATCCTCAAGCAGATCTTCGGGTACTGCCTTATGGAGAACGGTAGCCACGTGACGCTCGCTCTGCTCGCGCCCACGGCCCCCGAGATCATCGAGATCGGCATCGCCACCGACGCCATCTTCGCCGTCATCATCATGTCCGCCGTCGTCGTGAGGATTTGGAACGACACCAAGTCGCTCGACTCCCACGACCTGACCGAATTGAAGGGGTAGGCCATGGATGTTTCAATGCTGACGGTCGCCCTGCTCGCTTGTCCTCTCGTGTTCTCCCTGATTATGGCTGCGCTCCCCAAGACGACGTCCTACAACGTCTTCGCGGGGCTCAACACCATCTCCGTCGCGGCGACCCTTGTCCTTTCGGTCGTCACCGCGGGAACCATGCTCTCGAGCGGGCAGAATATCGACGCTTTGGGCCTGTGGCTCCATCTCGATTCGCTCTCGTCGATCTTCGTCCTTCTGGTAGGCATCATCGGGTTCATCACCGGCGTGTACTCCATCTCCTATATCAAGATCGATATCGAGGAGAAGACCATGCCGGCCGAGCGCACCAAGCAGTACTACGCGCTGTTCAGCCTGTTCGTCTTCACGATGCTGCTCGCCTGCCTGTCCAACAACATCATCCTCACCTGGGCTGCGGTCGAGGCCACTACGCTGTCGACCGTGTTCCTCGTGGGCATCTACAAGAACAAGCAGGCGCTCGAGGCGTCTTGGAAGTACGCGATGGTCTGCACCGCCGGTGTGGCCTTCGGCCTGTTCGGCACGCTGCTCATCTACGCGAACGCCGCCGATATCATGCCCAACGCGCATGAGGCCGCCTTCCTCACCTCCATCATGCCCTACGCCGACCAGTTCGACCCGATGCTCGTGCGCCTCGCGTTCGCGTTCATCGTCATCGGCTTCGGCACCAAGGCGGGCCTGTTCCCCATGCACACCTGGCTGCCCGACGCGCACTCCCAGGCTCCGAGCCCGGTCTCCGCGCTGCTCTCGGGCGTGCTGCTCAAGTGCGCCATGCTGGTGATCATCCGCTTCTACTCCCTGTCCATCATCACGGTGGGCGACACCTATCCGCGAACGCTCCTGCTCATCCTGGGCACGCTGTCCATCCTGGTGGCTGCCCTGTGCATCTTCAAGCAGGACGATATCAAGCGCCGCTTCGCGTACTCCTCCGTCGACAACGTCGGCGTGGTCGCGCTGTGCCTGGGTATCGGTGGCCCGCTCGGTATCGCCGCCTGCCTGCTGCACTGCATCTTCCACGGCTTCACGAAGGCGCTCGCCTTCTGCATGGCCGGTAACATCCAGCACATCTACCACACCCGCGACCTGAACAAGATCAAGGGCGTCGTCGAGATCGCTCCCGTCACGGCAGCGCTCACCATCATCGCCCTGCTCGCGCTCGCCGCCTTCCCGCCGTTCGCCCTGTTCATCTCCGAGTTCCTCACCTTCGTGGCCGGCGTTCAGTCCGGTCCCATCTGGGTGGTCGTGCTCGTGGCCATCGGCCTCACCGGCGTGTACTTCGCCCTTACCGGCATCGCGCTCAAGTCCATCTTCGGCAAGGCGCCCGAGGGCATGAAGCGCCACGAGGTGCCCGCCCTCATGATCATCCCCGAGATCGCCCTCGCGATCGTGGTCATGTGGTTCGGTATCGCCACCCCGGTCGCCATCACGAGCGGCGTCGAGGATGCAACGTCCGTCGTTTTGAACCAGAGCGTCGAAGAGCTCCACGAGGCCCCTCTCTACCGCATGGTGTTCAGTTCCCAGACCAAGACAAGTGAGGTGAATTAGCACCATGGCAGAACCTGAAAAGAAGGACTACGCCCGTCGCTGCGAAAGCCACGTCGAGGCCCTGCGTGCTGCAGTGCCGGGCGCTATCGAGAAGGTCGAATGGCAGTGCGAGGACCAGCTGACGATCACCGTCAAGCTGGACCGTCTGCCCGAGGCCGTCCACTACCTGTATTACGAGCGCTACGGCTGGATTCCTGTGATTGTCGGCAACGACGAGCGCAGCCTGTGCGGCCGTTACGCCGTGTACTACGTCATCTCCATGGAGGGGGAGGACCCCGGCTGGGTTACCGTGCGTGCCGAGGTCGACCCCGCCAAGATGACGTTCCCGTCCGTGACGCCGTTCGTCCCCGCCTGCGTGTGGGGCGAGCGCGAGCTGCGCGATATGTTTGGCCTGATTCCCGAGGGTCTGCCCGACCGCCGTCGCCTGGTGCTTCCCGACGATTGGCCCAGCGGGCTGTACCCGTTGCGCAAGGATTCGATGGATTACCGTTTCCGCCCCGCCCCCGCGAGCGACATGGAAAACTACGAGTTCTTGGCCGACACCAAGGGCAAGGAGACCACGCTCGTTCCCATGGGACCGCTGCACATCACCTCCGACGAGCCCGGCCACTTCCGCCTGTTCGTCGAGGGCGAGACGATCGTCGACGCCGACTACCGTCTGTTCTACGTGCACCGCGGCATGGAGAAGGTCGCCGAGACGCGCCTGAACTATGACGCCGTGACGTTCCTCGCCGACCGCATCTGCGGCATCTGCGGCTGCGCCCACTCGGTGGCCTATGCCGAGGCCGTCGAGCGCGCCCAGGGCATTCATGTCCCGCCGCGCGCCCAGTACATCCGCGCCATCATGCTCGAGGTCGAGCGCCTGCACTCGCATCTGCTCAACATTGGCCTGGCATCGCACTACACGGGCTTCGACTCCGGCTTCCAGCAGTTCTTCCGCGTCCGCGAGAAGTCCATGGACCTGGCCGAGAAGCTCTCCGGTCACCGCAAGACCTACGGCCTCAACGTGATCGGCGGCGTGCGTCGCGACATTTTGGCCGAGCAGAAGCTCTCCACGCTCACGACCATCCACCAGCTGCGCTCCGAGGTTCAGGAACTCGTCGACATGCTGCTCTCCACGCCCAACTTTATTGAGCGTACGAGTGGCATCGGCATTCTGGATCGAAAGATCGCACGCGACTTTTCGCCGGTCGGCCCGCTCATGCGTGGCTCGGGCTATGCCCGCGACGTGCGCTTTGACCATCCCTTCGACGGCTACGCCGATCCGGATGTCCAAAAGATGCACGCCGCTACGGCCGACACCTGCGATGCCTTCGGCCGTACCGCCGTCCGCATCCAGGAGGTCTACGATTCGATCGACATGATCGAGACCATGCTCGAGAACTGCCCGTCGGGCCCCATCCTCACCACGGATTGGGAGTACACCCCGCACAAGTACGCCATCGGCGCCACCGAGGCGCCGCGCGGCGAGGACGTGCACTGGGCCATGCTCGGCAACAACCAGAAGTGCTACCGCTGGCGCGCCAAGGCCGCCACGTACAGCAACTGGCCGGTTCTGCGCTACATGTTCCGCGGCAACACCGTGGGTGACGCTGCGCTGATCGTCGGCTCGCTCGATCCGTGCTACTCCTGCACCGACCGCGTGACGGTGACCGATGTCGCCGCCAAGCGCGACCACGTGCTCGACAAGGAGCAGTTCGAGAATGTCTGGCGTGACAAGTCGCCGCTTGCGGGCGAGGGCACCATGGCCGCCCCGCTCGATGAGGAGGCGCTCTAATATGCTGAAGCTTTGGAAGGTTAACGCCAAGGCCGGCGACGCGACGGTCAAGTACCCGTTTGCGCCGTTCCCCACCAACAAGGACATGCGCGGCAAGCCCGAGCACAACGCGGAGCTCTGCATCGCGTGCGGTGCCTGCGGCGTGGCGTGCCCGGCCGATGCCATTCGCATGGACACCGACCTTGCGGCCGACACCATCACCTGGTCGATTGACTACGGCCGCTGCATCTTCTGCGGCCGCTGCGAGGAAGCCTGCCCCATGGAGGCCATCAAGCTCACCGAGGAGTTTGAGCTGGCCGTCATGAGCAAGGACGACCTCACCAGCAAGAGCGTCTACACGCTCGAGCACTGCTCGCGCTGCGGCAAGCCGTTCGCCCCGCACAAGGAGATCGACTACGCCAAGCGCCTGCTGCAAAAGGCCGGCGGCATGGAGGCCGAGCAGGCCGCCCGTACCGTCGGTATGTGCCAGGAGTGCAAGCGCGAGCTCGACGCCCTGCGCGCCGCCTCGGCCGTAAAGACCGGCAACGCGCACGGCATGGCTGCCAACGAGACGCTTGCGTCCGGTGAGCCCCAGGGCCCCGGCATGGAGTATCTGGGCGGCCACGGTGTGAACCCGGAGTATATCGACCGCGAGCTCAACCCCGATGCGCCCGAGATTCCCGCCGGTCCGGCGCCGGTCGAGGGCATCATCATGGATTTTGAAACGAAGGAGGAGTAACCATGGCCGAACCCACGCTTTTGCCCGAGCGGCTTCAGTACCGCCCGACCAAGATCGAGCTCGACGAGAGCATCGAGAAGGCCAAGGCGACCCTTCTTAAGAAGATCAAGCGCTCGGTGTACGTCTACCGCGTCGACTGCGGCGGCTGCAACGGCTGCGAGATCGAGATCTTCGGTTCCATCACGCCCGTCTTCGACGTCGAGCGCTTTGGCATCAAGGTCGTGCCCTCGCCCCGTCACGCCGATGTGCTGCTGTACACCGGCGCCGTGACGCGTGCCATGCGCATGCCGGCCCTGCGCGCGTTTGAGGCCGCACCCGATCCCAAGATCGTGGTGTCCTATGGCGCGTGCGGCTGCACCGGCGGCATCTTCTACGACAACTACTGCGTCTGGGGCGGCACGGATAAGATTCTGCCGGTCGATGTCTACATCCCCGGCTGCCCGCCCAGCCCCGCGCAGACCGTCTACGGCTTTGCCATGGCACTTGGCCTGCTGGATCAAAAGCTCCATGCCGAGACCACGGTGGAGGCTGCCGGCGAGCAGGCCGATATCCTGCACCCCGGCGTGCCGTACAAGCTGCGCGTTGCCATCGAGCGCGAGGCTCGCGCCATGAGCGGCTACCGTTACGGCCGCGACCTGGCCAACGAGTTTATGGATACGCTCGAGGGCGCGCCCAAGGGTGATATCCGAGGTGCCATGGCGCTGCTCATCGACAAGCAGGACGATCCGCGCCGCGTTGAGGTCTACTCGGCGCTGCAGGATCTGGTGCTGGCCGGAGGTCACTAGATGGAGCTCACGGACCGCTCTGGTTACTTTGCGGGCCCCGGTATGCTCGGCGGCTCCTTTGGCGATGCCTCGCGCGCAAGCGACGAGGCCGCCGAGGGCGTCGCCGACCCCTGCCTGGGCCATGCGCCCGACCAGGTGGTCTTCTATGAGCTCACGCGTAAGTTTGTGGAGACCGAGGAAGACGTTCCCCAGGAGGCCTGCGACGTGCTGTACTACACGCTCGCCGTGGGCCATCACACCGGCGTGCTCGACTGCTTTGAGCCGCGCCTGTCGGTGCCGGTGGATGTCTTCTATTCGCTCGTCGACGCGCTGCCGGAGGGGGAGGCCAAGACCAAGTTCGAGGCCATCCGCTCCTTTGGCGAGTGCCAGCTCGACAAGGCGGCGGTGCCGTCGCTGCTCGAGGCCTGCGATGCGCTGCTCGACGAACGCGGTTTTCGTGGGTCGGCCAAGGCTGGCATCTCGGTGTTCGACGACGACTTTGGCCTGCATGCCCAGCAGGTCGCGTTCTTAATGAAGTTTCGCGATCTGGTTGAGCGCGTGCGCGATGTGTCGGGCGTGTATCTGACGGGAAGGTTGCAGTAATGGGTCGCGTTGTGGATGGACGTGTGAACGGCGCCCCGTTTGCGGGTATCGTGCTCACGGCGGGAAGCGTGCTGCGTGCCGACGATGCCGCCGGCCCCGTGCTCTCCAAAAAGATGGAGGACGCGCCCATCGCCGGTTGGTACACCATCGACGGCGGGCAAACGCCCGAGGACGACATCATCGAGGTTAAGCGTGAGCGTCCGCCGCGTTTGGTTTTGGTCGATGCCTCCGACATGGCGCTGCCCGTCGGCGCCATCCGCTTGCTCGACAAACGTGACGTGGCCCGCAAGTCGATGTTCACCACGCATTCGCTCCCTTTGTCGATTCTGATCGAGGAAATCGAGCAATCGTGCGAAGATATCGTCTTCATAGGGATTCAGCCGGGCGATACGGAGTTTTACAACCCTATGTCCCCGGAGGTCTTTGACGCCGTCGACGCCGTGTACGACGCCGTGGCCGCCAACGACTTTTCCCACTTTGTCCGCTTGGGGCAAGAGCAATAGGAGCGCTTGTCCCTGCTGATTAGGAAAGAAGT
>USLO01000007.1 GCA_900555515.1 uncultured Collinsella sp. | reverse complement strand
CGGACGGCGGGGCACGAAGTTCATCGCGAGTTCCGCACGCAAAGAAGGCCACTTAATGTGGCCTTCGTCTTGCGCAGGACTGTAGAGCAGGGAACTTCGTGCCCGCCGCCCGGGAGGGCGTTGCGTTTAGAAGATGGACCTAGCACTCCTTCTTCATGGCCCTGTACCCGATCAGCACGGTCCATACGTACGCGCAGGTCTTGGGAATCATAAGCATGCCGATAGCCGGGACAACCTCGGCCCACAGGACCACGGGAATATAGAAGCCAAAGCTCAGAACAATGGTGAGCCACATCCAGCGGAAGGCCTCGTCGTCATCTTCCTTCGCGCTGCGGTAGAACAGCACAATGACCATCAGCCCCATGATGGCAAACGGGATGTTGCGCAGGATGCCCCACGTAAGCGGGGTCTGGTTGGTGAGCCACTGGTTCTGCGGCAGCATGCACAGCGCGACGCGCATAGCCGCAAGGGCAAAGATCGCCGCGGTCGTCTCGACGTGATTCTTCACCTGATAGCGTTCGCGCCACACGTAGTAGAGCAGTACGTAAAAGATGGTCATGGTAATCGAGGTGATCCACTTGCCCAGGCCCAGCTGCACGGCATAAGCGTCAAAGCCCGTCGTGCAGAGCGCCAGCGCGCGAGGGACCAGGTGGAACGAATCACCGGCGCCCAAAACGACCGCCATCCAGCCAAACAGCTGGAACTGACGGTTGCCCTTGCTGCCGCGAATCATACGGATACCGATGGTGACGACCGTCACCAAATACACGATGTCAAACAACGTTTCGACGATAGCACGCATATATGTCTCCTTAAAAGAATAATTGCAAAGTACGGTTTGGTTTCCTGGTGCCGGGCATCACCTCCTTAATATGAACGCTGTTCACTTTCTCGCCGTAAAAATCCCCGCCTTGCGCGGGGACCGTTAGTAGAGGGTTCGACGCGTAATCTCGAGCATGGCGCTCGGATCGAAGTCTTGCCGAATCACGGCAGAGAGCATAAGCGAGAACAGGACCTCGGCAAATTGCTCGGCCGAGAACTGCTCCGTAAAGGCGCCCTCGCGCACTTGCGGGTCACGCTTGAGCACCACGCACAGCTGGTCGAGAATATGCTGCCAGGCATGATGCATGCGGCGTTTGCCATCCGCGGTGTCCTGCTGCATAAAACTCAGCGAATGGTGCGTAAAGAAGCCCGGATACTTTTGACAGCCGTACTCCATCTGGCGATACATCCAGCGAATGCACGCGAGCGTGTCGTCCAGAACGGTTTCGTCATCGGGGTGATGGAAAATGTTGCCCCACACGCTTGCCACGGTCGCGCCCACGAGCGCTGTCTTAGAATCAAAGTAGTTGTAGATGCATCCAACCGACACGCCGCATGCCGCGGCAACCGAGCGAATGTTGACGCCGGTCCAACCGTTTTCCTGGATGAGCTTACGGCTCGTCTTCAGGATTTCCTCCTTAGACGTCGCTGTGTTATTCATGCCCTCACCTCCAATGTGAACTTTGTTCATTTTGCCACGGAACGTCCTCGTGTCAAGAAAAAAGCCTCGAGAATTTCGAGGCTTTCACGTTTGTACGATTGAACGCGCGGCACCGCGAGCGGCGGTCTACTCGCCCAACACGGCCTTCTTTGCCGCCGCCGCCATATGGTCCAGATCTTCCTTGGTGGGATGGTCCTTCGCGGCAACCCAGTTGTCGAGCAGCATCTTAAATCGGGCGTTGTCGGGATCTTGCTCGAGCATGGCCTCGTAGCGCTGCTTGACCGCAGGGCCCATCTTGCCCTGGCACATCGCCCAGCCCGCAAGCTCGGCATCCCCAGCCAAATTTGAAGTTACGCGATCGATAATCTGCTGGTAATAGCTCTGGTCGGCCCCAAAGCCGCAGGTGCCAAACAGGAAGACGCGCTTGCCGTGCAAGGCGGAGAGCAACGCCGCGACCGAAGGCGTGCACGCACCCTTGTCGCACCAAAAACCGACGAGCACCGTGTCGGCCGCGCAGGCGCCCTGCGCCTCGAGCGCAACCTGATCTGCGTCCGCATCGTCGCTCAACGCCGCGGCGTGAACAAACTCAACGCCCGCAGCCTGCAGAGTGCGCTTGATCGCACCCGAAACCATCCTGGTATTACCGCTCTTGCTGTTAACCACCAAAGAGCACGTCATAGTCACGTTGCCTCGTTTCCCCCAAAACTAAAGCCACTAATGCAATTTATTAGATGAATATCTTAGTACTAACGTGACAGATGTAAACCACCGTCTGTCGATTGATTAATTTGCCCCACGGGCTTGCTTACTGGGCGAACTGGCTGCGGTAGAGTTCGGCGTAGAAGCCGCCTGCCGCTAGCAGCTCGTCGTGCGTGCCGCGCTCGATAATCTGGCCGTCGCGCATCACCAGAATGCAGTCGGCGTTGCGGATGGTGCTCAGGCGGTGCGCCACGACAAAGCTTGTGCGACCTGCCATGAGCTCGTCGAATGCCGCCTGAACCTGCAGCTCGGTGCGGGTATCGATGCTCGACGTTGCCTCGTCCAGCAGCAAGATCGCCGGGTCGGTAAGCATGACGCGCGCGATGCACAGCAGCTGTTTTTGGCCTTGGCTAAACGTGCCGCCGTCCTCGCCGATCACCGTATCGTAGCCGCCTGGCAGCTGCACGATAAACTTATGCGCATGCGCGCGCTTGGCCGCCTCGATAACCTGCTCGCGCGTGGCATCCGGGCAACCGTAAGCGATGTTGTCCGCCACCGTGCCCTCGAACAGCCACGTATCCTGCAGCACCATGCCAAAGGCGCGGCGCAGGCTTGCGCGCGTGTAGTCGCGCGAAGACCGGCCATCGACCATGATGCGTCCGGCATCGATATCGTAAAAGCGCAGCAGCAAGTTGATGAGCGTCGTCTTGCCGCAGCCCGTGGGGCCGACCAGGGCAAAGCGCATGCCGGGTTTGGCCTCAATACAGATATCCTGCAGCAGCTTGCGGTCGGGCACGTAGCTAAAGTCCACATGTACAAAGGCGACCTCGCCCTTCGGGGCGGCAAACTCTACAGCGTCCGACGCGTCGGGCTCCTGCTCGCGTGCATCGAGCAGCGCGAACATGCGGCGCGCCGAGGCGTACGCGGTCTGGATCTGCGTAATGATGTTGGTGACCTCGTTGAACGGCTTGGTGTACTGGTTAGCATAGGACAGGAAAATCTGCACGCCACCCACCGTAAGCACCGCTGGCACGCCCGTGATCACGCCCACGCAGCCGATCACAACGACCACGGCATAGATGATGTTGTTGATAAAGCGCGTACCGGGGTTGGAGAGCGAACCCATAAACTGCGCGCGCTCGCCCGCGGTGTAGAGCTCAGTATTGAGGGCATCGAAGCGCTGCTGAGCGTGCGTGCCGTAGGCGAAGGCGTCCACGAGCTTTTGCTCACCCACATACTCCTCAATATGGCCACCGAGCTGGCCTTGAATGCGCTGCTGCGCCGTAAAGCTCTTGTTGGAGAGCTTGGCGATGGCACCGGCGGCAAAGATGGAAAGCGGCGTGACGAGCACCACCACGAGCGTCATGGTCAGGTTAATGGAGAGCATAAACGCAAGCGTGCCCACGATGGTGATAACGCCGGTGAAAAGCTGCGTGAAGCCCTGCAGCAGACCGTCGCCGACCTGGTCGACGTCGTTGACCACGCGGCTCATGAGGTCGCCGTGGGCATGGCTGTCGATAAAGCTGAGCGGCATGCGGCTGAGTTTGTCGCTCGCCTCCACGCGCATGTCGCGCACCGTCTCGTAGGACAGGCGGTTGACGCAGTAGCCCTGCAGCCACTGGAAGGCCGCAGCTCCCACCACGACGAGCGCGAGTTTGGTGACAAGCGGCAGCAGCGCGTCGAAGTCCACCTGCCCGACGGCAACGATCAGGTCGATGCCCTCGCCGATAAGGATAGGCGTGTAGAGCTGCAGAATCACCGAGATGGCGGCGCTCACAAACGACGCCGTAAACGAAATACAGTGCGGACGGACGTAGCCCATCAGGCGGCGGGTCACCGCGCCCACGGGATAGCGCTCGGGGTCGCCGGGCTGGCGCGGGCCATCGCCCAGGTCGTTGAGGCTATCGTTGCCGGACACGTTGGCCGTCATCGTGGCGACCGAACCGGAGGAAGTGTACGGATTCATTTAGCAGCCCTCCTTTGCGCAGACGGATGCGGGGGCGGTTGGGGCGGACGCGGGCCCTGGGGTGGGCGCGGGCGTCGTGCTACCCTGCCGGCCCTCGAGCTCCTCGCGGCGCAGCTGCGACTGGCAAATCTCGCGGTAGAGCTGGCAGCTTGCGTACAGCTCGTCGTGCGTACCCAGTCCCGCGACCGAGCCGTGGTCGAGCACGCAGATCATGTCGGCATCGCGGACGGTCGAGACGCGCTGGCTCACGATCACCGTCGTGAGCGGCAGCCCGCCCTCGGCGGCACCGCGCACGCTGCGCTCGCGAATGGCATGGCGAAGCGCCGCGTCGGTCTTAAAGTCGAGCGCCGAGGCAGAATCGTCCATGATCAGGACCTGTGGCGAGCCCACCAGGGCGCGCGCGATGGTCAGGCGCTGGCGCTGGCCACCGCTAAAGTTCTTGCCGCCCGCCTCGACCGGGGCGTCGAGCCCCTGCGGCTTGTTGCGCACGAACTCGCTTGCCTGCGCCATTTCGAGTGCCGCCCAGAGCTCCTCGTCGGTCGCCACCTCGTCACGCCAGGTCAGGTTGCTGCGGATGGTGCCGCTCACCAGCGACGCGCGCTGCGGGACGGTCGCGACCAAGTGGCGCAGCTGATCGAGCGGCCAGGTGCGCACGTCGGCGCCCATTACGCTCACGCTGCCGGTGCCCGCATCGTACAGGCGCGGGATAAGCGAAACGAGCGTGGACTTGCCGCTGCCCGTGCCGCCGATGATGCCGAGCGTCTTGCCCAGCGGCAGCTCCAGCGTCACATCGTTGACGGCGTTGGCAGCGCCGGCGCCAAACGAGAAGCTCGCATGGTCAAAGCTCAGCGCAGGAACTGGAGCGACATTGCCCGGCTCGGGCAGCGCAACCGGCTGGTTGCCCTCGTCGGTGATGCTCGGCTCGCAATTGAGCACCTCGTTGATACGCGACGCACTGGCGCTCGCCTTGGTAAAGACCACGACCAAGTTGGCAACATACACGATGGAGGTCAGGGTCTGCGTCATGTAGTTGACGAACGCCATGACCTGGCCCTGCGTGAGCTCGCCCACGTTGACCTGGATGCCGCCCACCCACAGGATGGCGCACACGCCCAGGTTCATCACCAAAAACGTGACGGGGTTGAGAATCGACGAGAGCTTGCCCACCGCGATGGCAGTATTGGCCTGGTCATCGGCGGCTTGGGCAAAGCGCTCGCGCTCGTGGTCCTCGCGCACGAAGGCGCGAACCACGCGAGCGCCCGAAAGGCCTTCGCGGCAGATAAGCGCGATGCGGTCGAGCTTTGCCTGCAGCTGCTTGTAATACGGAATGCAGCGCGCCATGACAAACCAAAACACCAGGCCGATGGCGGGCGTGCAAATCAAAAAGATCATTCCGAGCTTAAGGTCGATGGCGAGGGCCGCGCACATGGAGCCCACCGCCAAGAAGGGCCAGCGGATGAGCATGCGCACGCCCAGCGCCACAGCGAGCTGCACCTGGTTGACGTCGTTGGTAATGCGCGTGATAAGCGACGGCGTGCCAAAGCGATCGAGCTCGACGTAGCTCAGCTTATTGATGTGCTGGTAGAGCGCACCGCGGATATCGGTGCCCATGCCCTGCGAGGTGAGCGCCGCCATCTTTTGGCAGACGAGCGTAAACGAGATGCCGATCACAGCCATGGCGCCAAGCAGCATACCGTAGTGGACGACGGCGTTGACATCGTGTGCGCCAATACCCTTATCGATCATCTGGGCAATCACCAGCGGCGTCAGCAGGTCAAAGATCACTTCGATCAGCTTGCACGCAGGGCCAATCACCATATAGCGGCGAAACTTGCCACCAAAACGCCTGAGCAGCTCAATCATGTATAGGCGCTCCCTATCATCATTCACACTCAATTCGAACCATGATAGTACCGCCACCCCAAAAGAAGCGTAAACAACTCGTCATTTCTAATGGGATTCGGTTTCCAGAGAAGGGTTTCCAAAGAAGCGGAAAGGCACGCGCACGCCCGATCAATGGCGGGCAAACCGCCTGATATACTTACATTAGTGCTACCAAGTTAGTCGCCGACCCTTGAAATGAGGTGCCGAGATGAACGACATTCTCGCAAGAAGAGCAAGACGAGCAACTGTGGGCATCGCCCTTTCCGCGGCACTTGTCGCGGGAATCGCCCCCGTAACGGCGATCGCGGCAGAAACCAGCTCCCCCACCGCTGCAGTTGCCTTGCAGACGGAAGATGCGGCCGCCGCAAAAGAAAAAGCGTATGCAGCCATGCAGGAAGCGCTCAAAAACCTCGAGGCCGCAAAAGACGCCGCAAGTCCCGAAAAACTTGCGGAAATCGATGATGACATTGCCGCATTTCAAGAACTCTACGACATGGTGGCGGCTGAAGCCGCCAAACGGAGGGAACCCCTTCCCGCCATGCAAGCGAACGTCGATGCAGCCCAAGCCAAATACGATGAGGCCCACAACCGGACAAGCGGCCTTCAGGCAGAATTAGATAAGGCACGTGAAGCACTTGAGGCACTCGGCGGCGAAGAGCCTAGCACAGCTATTAAGGAGCATATTAAGCAGTTGCGCAGTGAGATCATGTCGGCAGAAAGGCGAGAAAAATCTTATGAAGATGATCTTCACTCCTACCAACGCCGGCTCGAAAGCCAGAAAAAAACAGGTTCAGCATTTCGAAAGTGAGGCAGGGGAAGCTAAAGCCCACATCGACGAGGACATAGCCAAGCGAAATGCGCTCCTAAGCGATTTGGAAAAGGCGCAAGCGGCCTATGACGACGCCTGCAAGGCATACGAAGAGGCAAAGGCCGCGGCAGACAAGGCCGCCTCGCCCGAGATAACGAAACCCGCCGAGACAGTGCCTCCCTCCGGCTCAACGCAACCCGCCGAGGCGACACTGCCCGTTGCCTCACCTGCAACCGGCAAAGACGCCCTACCAAGCTCCACCAAGCAGGCGAACACGAGCAGCGGCAAGCAAGCAGATACGACCGCCGGCAAGCTCGCGAACACGGGCGACGCAGCGCCGAGCGCAATCGCACTCGCAGCAGTCGCCGCCGCAGGCCTCGGAATAACCGCCACTGCCACACGCCGCATCAAAAACCCAAAATAGCTGCCAGCGGTTATTGTCTTCGCCAATCCACAAGCCAAGAGACAAAAAGAGGTCCGTTTCCCCAACCCAGGGAAACGGACCTCTTTAACTGCAAAAATTCAAGCAACAGCACCGCCGCCTCCTGAACCACATAGCCACCGCGCTCCAGACAACGCCAACGAGCAGCAAAAGGCACGGGATTAAATTATTCAGATAAACGCGCCTTTACGGGTGATTTTTGGACGAAGTGGTCCCGGTGCCGGCGGGCTGTTTGGTAGTCGAGCGATCCCGCAGGCGAAGCCGAGGACCAGCGAGACACCAAACAGCCCGCCGGCGCCGGGACCGCATCGCGGCACCAAAAAGCGCCCGTGCGCTCGATGGATTCGGATGCCCGACAGAGGCTCCTTATGGCTGCTTCCTTCCGGACCTGACCAGATTCGGAACATGTCGTCATCCGAACCCATCGAACGCGCTAGGCGCTCGATATATCTTACCCGCTCCCGCCCGATGGGGCAAGACAGCTAATTTGGGACGGGGCTTTTTGACTACTTTTGAGTTGCGGTGGAATAGTTCCTGTTTTGCGGCTCAGGGCCAAAAACAGGAACTATTCCACCGCAAGTTATTGGGGGGATTGGTTTTAGAGGCGGCCAAGATCGTAGGATCGAGCAGCCGCTTCGCCGGCGCAGATGAGATTGGCTGTAGCTTCCTGGGGGTCGAGCGCTTGGTTGAGGGGCATAGGCTTACGACAGATCGGCAGCACCAAGTCGATACCCTGCTCATACACTACATCCAAGTTATCCGCACGACCGCCCACGACGGCAACCACCGGTTTGCCATATCGCTTGGCGCGGCGAGCCACACCAACCGGCGCCTTTCCAGCGGCGGACTGTTCATCCATATTGCCCTCGCCTGTAATGACCAGGTCGACATCGCGCACGCGCTCGTCAAACCCAATCAGATCGAGCACCGTCTCCACACCCGAGCGTAGCTCCGCGCCGAGCGCCAGCAACGCCGCGCCCAAGCCACCGGCAGCGCCCGCGCCGGGCACGTCAAGCACCGAGCCAAATGTCCGTGCGTTCTCGGGTGTGCGCAACAACCCCTGGGCTCGCGCCTCGAAAATTGCCGCATCGAGCAGGCGACCGTAGCCGACCATCCAGCTGTCGTACCTGCTCAGCGCCTCGGCATCATCCGTCGGCAGGCCCTTCTGTCCGCCGAACACCGCCAGTGCGCCGCGACGCCCTACGAGCGGATTCTCGACATCCGAAAGCACAACGATACGAGCGCCATCCAAAGCCTGCGGCGCTGGCGCCAAATCAACGTTCGCCACCTGCTCAAGGCCGGCAAGACCGGGGGCGATATCGCAGCCCCGATCATCGACCACACGCGCGCCCAGCGCCTGCAGCATGCCGGCGCCGCCGTCGTTGGTGGCACTACCGCCCAGACCAATATAGATAGTCTTTGCACCCGCGCGAACCGCACGAAGCATCAGTTCGCCCACGCCATAGGTTGTAGCAGCCAGCGCCGACGACTCCGTGCAAGGCGAGTACCCAATGCCGGCCGCCTCGGCCATCTCAATTACAGCTGAGTCGTGCTCGGCATCAACCAGCATCCGGGCAGACACGCGGTCGCCCAAGGGACCTGCCACCTCGCAGGTCACAATCTCACCGCCGCACGCGGCAACGGCATCGAGCGTCCCCTCACCGCCATCCGCCAGCGGCAATGTGCACACCTCGGCATCGGGCCAAACGCGGCGCACGCCCTCGGCGACCGCCGCCTCCGTCTGTGCACTCGAAACGCTGCCCTTAAAGGAGTCGATCGCCAGCAGCACACGGCGGGGCCGGCGGCACGCTGGACCAAAGTCAACCGCCGTGCCAGCATCCTCACCGGCACCTGCAAGCGCTGCGGCGTGAGCGGCGTGTGCTTCAAGATCGGCCCCACAACCGCAGCCAGCACCATCGGTGCCACGCAGCCCACTAAAATAGCTGCTCAACACCTCACGACACTCGTCTGCCAGCGCGCCGGCGGTCACGTTAAACCGATGATTCAGGCGCGAATCGGCATTCAAATCGTATAGGGACCCCAACGCGCCCGCCTTGGCATCAGCCGCACCATACACGCAGCGCCCGACGCGCGCGTTAACCATAAGCCCCGCGCACATGCAGCAAGGCTCGAGCGTCACGTAGACCGTGCAATCGGAAAGGCGCCAGCGGCCAAGCGCCTGGGCAGCGGCGCACACGGCCGCAAACTCGGCATGAGCCGAAGGATCCTGATCGAGCTCGCGGCGATTGTGCGCCCTCGCGACAATCTCACCCGCGCGCACTACCACGGCACCAATCGGTACCTCGCCCACCGCAGCGGCGGCGCGCGCCTCGGTCAGCGCCTCGCGCATGAACTTCTCGTCGATTTCGGTGATCGTCATCGTTCGCCTTCCCTGTTGCAAATCCAAAACGATGCTATCATTACGACTCACGGAGAGATGGCAGAGCGGTTGAATGCGGCGGTCTTGAAAACCGTTGAGCGCGAGAGCGTTCCGGGGGTTCGAATCCCCCTCTCTCCGCCACTTTTAGTGATGCACCGGCGTCATGGTCCGCTCGAACAGTGCATCGACAACGTCGGCCATCTCGGAGCGACGCTCCAGATCGTGACCCGATTCCCACCACATAGTAAAGAGCCGAATAATGCCGCCGGCGACAAACTCAGCCGTCGTGTCGAGCGACACGGGCGCAAGCGCGTCCTCGTCTAGCGCACTCATCACACGCTCGCGGATAGAGCGGGCAATGCGATCGCAAATCATGCTGGTCAGCATGCCCGACATGCTGCTCGCCAAAATGTTGTCCATGAGCTGCTCATGGGCCAGAATCAGGTCCATGGCGTCGGTGAACACCTCATGGCGAAGCACGCGCACGTCATCGGCCGACACCGTGCCGCCCTCGCCAGCCCGCTTTTGCGGCAAACCCGACATAAGCTCATCGATATAAAAGGCAAAGTAATCGTTCTTGTCGCGAAAGTGCTTGTAGAACGTCGTGCGGCGAATCATGGCGCGGTCGCACAGCATGGCAACCGTCAGGTCCTCAAAACGATGCTCCTCGAGAAGCTCGGTAAAGGCATCGAACAGGGCGTGGTAGGTTTTCTTAATGCGAAGGTCCACTGGTATCGCCATCCTCAGGGCAAAGACAACACTCGTCAATCTGTCGCATATCTTACACCTGTACCTCGCGCACTTTGCCCCGGTGCCAACCCCGCCGAAAACATAACGCTTACCGGAAAGTTCGGCACGGCAAAACGTTGCGGGTATACTAGTAGCGTTATACCAACGGCAGCTGGCGCATGCCGCCGCGGCCATTCGAAACGGAGACATCATGCTTCCCGTCATCATCGGCATCGTTGTTGTCATTGTGATTGTCTGCGCCATCGCCGGCATCTACAACAACATGGTCACCAAGCGTAACCGCATCGATAACGCCTGGCAGAACATCGATACGCAGCTGCAGCGCCGCAACGACCTGATCCCCAACCTGGTCGAGACCGTCAAGGGCTACGCCAAGCACGAGCAGGAGACGCTCTCCGCCGTGATCAGCGCGCGTAACACCGCCGTCAAGGCCACTACGCCCGAGGCCAAGATGGAAGCCGACAACGTGCTGACCGGTGCGCTGCGTCAGCTCTTCGCCGTAGCCGAGGCCTATCCCGATCTTAAGGCAAACACCAACTTTACGCAGCTGCAGGCATCGCTCGAGGATACCGAGAACAAGATTAGCTATGCACGCCAGAGCTACAACGACTGCGTGCTCAGCTACAACAACGCCATCCAGACGTTCCCGGCTGTCATCTTTGCCGGCATCTTCCAGTTTAAGGAGCGCCAGGGCTTCGAGGCCGCCGAAGCCGCTCGCCAGGCCCCGACCGTCAAGTTCTAGCGAGCCGTTGACGCATCCAGAACCGTTTTTTGCATAAACCGCCCCGTCGAATGCATACTTCGGCGGGGCGGTTGCTTTTTGTGCGCGGGTACCCCAGGGGGCCACCAGGACCAAGCTCTTTATGGAGCTCATACCTCAAGATTATCTGTAGAACGCATACCGTCGTTGCCCGTAGCGTGCGGGGACTATACAATCCTTCAAACTGAACGTTGTTCATGAAGGAGTATATATATGAAAGTGAAACGCGATACGTTGCTTCTGATTGCATGTCTGGTGTGGAGCGCTGCAGGGTTCAATATCCTGCGCATCGGCATTTTGGCCTATCCCGACTATCTGAGCATGCTCAACTACCTGCTGTCCCTGGTCGTCTTTACCGTCTTCCAGATCTTCATCTTTGGCAAGCTGGTCAAAAAGCACTCGGCGAGGATCGGCGCCTATGAGGAAGAGCGCCACTTCTTTCTCAAGTTCTTTGACGTCAAATCCTTCGCCATCATGGCCTTTATGATGACCGGCGGCATCGCCCTGCGCTCGAGCGGTATCGCCCCCGACCGCTTCATCGCCGTCTTCTACACGGGCCTAGGTGCCTCCCTGCTCCTAGCCGGCCTCCTCTTCGGCTGCAACTACGGCAAAGCCCTGGCAACTAAGTAAACAAGGCGCACGGTCCACACATACAAAACGCGCGGCCAAAAGGCCGCGCACCATCTTTTAATCAGACCAATCATTACCCGTCGCGGCGGCGCCGAGTTCACGCAGGCCCGAGGGCGACCTTCCTTTCCGGCGCATTCCGCAGGACGAAAGAACCTCCGCCGCACGAAGTGCGCAGCGGAGGTTCTTTCATGTCCGAGGACGCGCCGGAAAGGAAGGTCGCCCTCGGGCCGGACAGCTAAGGCAGCTTACGCGACGGTGTAAACCCAGTTGTGCTTATCCTCAACAGCACCAGACTGGATGCCCGTCAGGGTCTCGCGGAGCTTCTTCATCACGGGGCCGATCTCGGTGTAGCCAGCCGGGAAGGTCACGGTCTCGTCGGCACCGTAAACCTTGTTGTCGATCTCGCCAACCGGGGAAATGACGGCAGCGGTGCCGCACAGACCGCACTCAACAAAGGTGCCGGCCTTGACCTCGGCCCACTCGACGGGACGCTGGTCGACGGTCATGCCCAGGTCCTGAGCAACCTGAACGAGCGAACGGCGGGTGATGGAGGGCAGGATGGAGTCGGTGTGCGACTGAGGAACGACGAGGGTGCCGTCCTCCTTCACGAACAGGACGTTGGCGCCACCGGTCTCCTCGACATAGGTACGGGACTCGGAGTCGAGATACAGGTTCTCGGCATAGCCCTCGCGGTGAGCCTCCATCGTGGGCTTAAGGGACATGGCGTAGTTCAGGCCGGCCTTGATGTTGCCGGTGCCGTGCGGTGCCGCACGGTCATACTCGGAAACGCGCAGCTTGACGGGCTTGAGGCCGCCCTTAAAGTACGGACCGACCGGGGTCACGAGAATGCGGAACGTGTACTCAGGAGCGGGAGCCACGCCGATCACGTCACCGGAGCCGATCATAAACGGACGCACGTACAGGGTCGCACCGGAGCCGAAGGGCGGAACCCACGCGGCGTTGGCAGAAACGACCTGCTTGACGGCCTCAACGAACTTGTCCTTGGGGAACGGGGGCATCTCGAGGCGCTGGGCAGAGTTGTACATGCGCTCGGCGTTCATGTCGGGGCGGAAGCAGACGATGCTGCCGTCCTCGGCGGTGTAGGCCTTCAGGCCCTCAAAGACCTCCTGGCAGTAATGGAAGATGCCACCGCACTCGGAGACATGCAGGGTGTGGTCGGTGGTCAGGCCGCCCTCGTCCCACTCGCCATCCTTCCAATGGGCCTCGTAGCTGTAATCGGTCTTCATGTAGCCAAAGCCGAGGCTACCCCAATCGATATCCTTCTTCTCGACAGTCATATGTCGCTCCTTACATACACAGTTGCATACTCGCGAACCCGCACGCAAGGACCGAGGCCGACCGCGTCGCAACGTCGCACGCCCGGAGCGTAGAGCCGGACGGGACACGCAAACGGCATCAAAGCCGATGGCACGTCGATTCGCATGCACGAGATTGTACTCCGCACGCGCGTCGGATAAAACGTTTTTCTTTAACTAACTAAAGTATTTTCATTTGACCGAAGCTAAAGAGGCCCGCCACCGTAAGCGGTGACGGGCCTCAACTGTACGGTCTGCGCGCTGGCTCGAGCTGGGCGTTCTATTTGCCCAGCTTGGCCTTAACCAGACCGACCACGGTCGGGATGATCGACACGGCGACAATCCCGATGATCAGCAGCTCAAAGTGCTCCTGCACAAACGGAATGCCACCAAAGAAGTAACCCAGCAGCGTAAAGACCGTCGACCAGGTAATGCCACCCAACACGTTAAAGACGACAAAGTTGCGCCAATGCATGCCGCCCATGCCAGCGATAAAAGGCACAAAGGTGCGGATGAACGGGAAGAAGCGGCCGAGGAAGATGGCCAGATGGCCCCACTTGTCCAAGAAATCCTCGGACTTTTTGATGCGCTCGGGCGTCATGGCCTTTACCTTGCCCGAGGCGATGATCTTGCGGCCAAAGAAGTGGCCAATCATAAAGTTGCACTGATCGCCCAGGATGGCTGCGGCCCATGCGGTGGCCAGAAGCGCCACGATGTTAAAGCCGCCGTTATGGGCAAAGAAGCCCGAGGCAAACAGCAGCGAGTCGCCGGGAAGGAACGGGAAGAACACCACGCCCGTCTCGATAAAGATGATTAGGAACACGCAGCCGTAGGCCATAAGCGGGCCGGCGGCAATCCAGCTGGCGATCGCGGTGCGCGGGTCCTTAAGCAGCTCGGCGATAAAATTGATGAAACCCATGAAGTAAAACCTCTCAGTTGTGGGCGCGGACACGTCCAGGTTGACCAGTATACGGTTGCGATGCGAGCACGGGCCAAACCCCTCAAAAGTCTTACTTCATTACCAGCAAGTTTGCATAACTGACACTTGTCGCCCAAAGCGAAGCAAGATCGTCCTTCCTAATCCCTAGCGAATCGCTATACTTTATTGAATCGCATTGTCACGGTGCCAAGGGAGGGCGGCCGATGAGCTTTATCAACACCATTCGAGAGGACATCAAGACCGTCCAGGCGCAAGACCCCGCCGCGCAAAACGGTCTGGTCATCTTCCTTTCCTACCCCGGCTTGCACGCCAAGTGGAACCACGTGCCCGAGCACTGGCTGTGGGAACACGGTCATCGATCTCTCGCCCGTGTGCTCTCGCAAATCACCCGCCACATCACCGGCGTCGAGATTCATCCCGCCGCGCAAATCGGCAAGCACTTCTTTATCGACCACGCCATGGGCGTCGTTATTGGCGAGACTGCCATCGTGGGCGACAACTGTGTGCTCTACCAGGGCGTCACGCTCGGCGGCACCGGCAACGAGACCGGCAAACGCCACCCCACCCTGGGCAACAATGTCACGGTGGGCACGGGCGCCAAGGTGCTTGGCAACATCCACATTGGCAACAACGTCAAGATCGGCGGCAACTCGGTCGTCGTCAAGGACGTGCCCGACAACTGCACCGTCGTGGGCGTGCCCGGGCGCATCATCAAGCGCAACGGCTGCCGCGTGTTCGAGGAGAGCTTCGACGCCAAGCAGCACCGCGAGTATATGCCCGACGATGCCGCCGAGCAGAGCGCCCTCAACCGTCAGGGCATCACCGAAAACGCCCGTCGCGTCAAGGAACTCGAGCAAGAGGTGGCCGAGCTCAAAGCCCTCGTCGCCAAGCTCGTGGACGAGCGCTAGAAGCGGACGGCCACCGACAACATTGACGCCATCACAAAAGGCGCGCCAGGGAATCCGCCCCCGGCGCGCCTTCTTTTCGATGTGATATGCGGGGCTGCCCCTTTGTCTCCTTATGCGAACTGGCTTAGGTAGAGGTCGGCATAAGCGCCCTCGGCAGCCAGCAGCTCCTTGTGCGTGCCCTGCTCGATGATATTGCCGTGATCCATGACTAGGATAAGGTCGGCATCGACGATCGTCGACAGACGGTGCGCGATCACAAAGCTCGTGCGCCCGCGCATGAGCGCATCCATAGCACGGCCGATGGCGAGCTCGGTGCGCGTGTCCACGCTCGACGTCGCCTCATCCAGGATGAGAATCGCTGGGTTGTTGAGCAGCACGCGCGCGATGGTCAGCAGCTGACGTTGGCCCTGGCTGATGCTCTCGGCATCGTTAGCCACACGCGTGTCGTAGCCCTGCGGCATAGTGCGCACAAAGAAATCGACCTGAGCGGCACGTGCGGCCGCGACAATCTCCTCGCGCGTCGCCTCGGGACAGCCATAGGCGATGTTCTGTGCAATCGTGCCATCGAACAGCCAGGCGTCCTGCAACACCATGCCAAACTGCTGGCGCAGCTCGCCGCGGTCCATGCGGCTCGTGTCCACGCCGTCGAGCGTAATGCGGCCGCCGTCGATCTCGTAAAAGCGCATGAGCAGGTTGATGAGCGTGGTCTTGCCCGCGCCCGTGGTTCCCACCACCGCGATCTTTTGACCCGGCTCGGCGGTAAACGACACGTCGCGCATAAGCGGCTTGTCGGGCGAATATCCAAAGCGCACGTGTTCAAAGGCGACACGGCCCTCCACCTTGCCCGGCAGCTTGGCGGCGGCCGCCGGCAACGGATCGGCTTCCATCTCGGACTCGTCGAGCAGGTCGAACACGCGCTCGGCGCTCGCCAGCGCGCTCTGCAGCGAGTTAAAGGTAAACGACAGCTGCGTCATGGGCTCGGACGCCTCATAGATAAACTGGAAGAACGCCTGGAACACGCCGACGGTCATATGCCCGGCAACCAACATGCTGCAGCCCACCAGCGCAATCACGATTTGCGCCAAGCGGCCGATAAAGCGCACCGCGGGACCGACGGCGTTAATCATAAAGTCGGCCCTGGTGCTCACGCGCGCCAGCTCCTTCGAAGCCTCGTGCACCTCGGCAGAGCTCTGGCGCTCGCGGTTAAACGCACGGATCACCAGACGGCCCGAGTAGCCTTCCTCGACCGCGCTCGTAATCTTGGACACCCACTCCTGGCGCTCGCCCGTCACATCGTGTGTGCGGCGCGAAACGACCTTCGTCACCAGCAGCGAAAGCGCCGTAAAGAACAAAAAGACGAGCGTGAGCGGCACGCTAAACACGAACATCACGCTCACGGCGCCCACCACGGTACCGATCGACACCAGAAGCTGCAGCAAGCCGCGCTGCATGCTCTCGGACATCTTGTCCAAGTCGTTGGTCGCACGGCTGACGACCTCGCCGGGACGATGCGCGTCAAAGTAGGCAAGCGGCAGACGGTTGAGCTTTTGAGCGATGCGGTTGCGTAGGCGCAGGTTGAGGCGCTCGGCAACGCTCGACATCAAAAAGCTCTGAAGCGCGTAGAACGAGGCGGCGGCGGTCCAGATCATAAAGTAGATGAAGATGGTCCTGCCGCAGTTCTCCCAGGTAATGCTGAAGGTAGCGCTGTTGGCAAACGCCAGCTTCATGTGCCCCCACAGCTCATCGATCACGCGGGCGCTGTAAGCCGGCGCCGCGGTGTTAAAGATGACATAGAACACGATGCTCGCGAACACGATATAGAAGCGCCAATGGTCGCCGGCGGCCTCGCTCCACAGGCGGCGCACCGTCGCCCAGGTGTCGCGGGGTGTCCCGTCCTCGTCCTCGTCGTCAACGTCGCGCATGCGCTCCGCCTCGGCGCGGGCGCGCTCGTCCTCGGCGCGCTCGTTTTCCTCGTAGAGTGCCTGGCGGCGAGCCTCGCGCTCCGCCGCCTTGGCGGCTTCGTCCAGGCCGGGCGTGGCGCCCGTCTCCTCGACCCTCTCTGCAACCGCGGCGTCATCGGCGATGCCCTGCTTCTTGAGCTCCTCGGTCATGCTACTCACCTCCCTTCATCTGCGATTCCGCAATAGCACGGTACACCTCGCAGGTTTCCATGAGCTCGTCGTGCGTGCCTAGGCCCACAATCTCGCCGTCTTTGAGCACCACGATCTGATCGGCATGCAAAATAGTCGAGATGCGCTGGGCGATGATGAGCACCGCGGCATCGCACGTCTCGTCCTGCAGCGCATGGCGCAGTGCCGCATCGGTCTTAAAGTCCAGGGCCGAAAAACTGTCGTCGAAGATATATAGATCGGCGCGCTTCATGAGTGCGCGGGCGATCGCCAGGCGCTGGCGCTGACCGCCCGAAAAGTTCGTGCCGCCCTGGGATACCGGCGTATCGAGCCCCTGCGGCTGGTCGAGCACAAAGGTGCTCTGGGCAACTTCCAGCGCATGGAGCATGTCAGCCTCGGTCGCGCCCTCGTTGCCAAAGCGCAGGTTGCTCGCCACCGTACCCGAGAACAGCCACGCCTTCTGCGGAACGTAAGCGATATGCCCGCGAATCTCACCTTGCGAAAGGTCGCGCAGATCGATGCCGTTCAGGCGAATGGCGCCCTTCGTGGCATCGTGGAAACGCAACAAGAGCTTGGCCACCGTCGACTTGCCCGAACCCGTCGAGCCTACAATCGCGGTCGTCTGTCCGCGGCGACAGGCAAAGCTCAGGTCGCACAGGGTGTCCTCGTCGGCATCGTCAAAACGGAACGACATATGGTCGAACACGGCAACCGCATCGGCACCGTCAACAGGCTCCGCCGCGCACGTGTCCAGCGTGCGCTTGCCGTCCACGATGCTCGGCTCAATCTCCAACACCTGCTGCGCACGGTTCAGGCACGCCGCAGCGCGCGGAAGCGTCAGAATCACCATCTGCGCCATCATCACAAAGAACAGGATCAGGATCGCGTACTCCAGCACGGCCGAGATGCTGCCGATTTGCATGGCGTGGACGCCCACGCGGTTGCCGCCCACCCACAGCACCGCCACCTCGGCGATATTCATCAAAAAGAAGCTGGAGCTGTCGAGACCCACAAACAGGTGGTTGACCTTGATGGCGTTGGCCGCGTAATCGCTAAACACCTCGTCCAGGCGCTGCTCCTCGTGGCGCTCCTTGTTAAATGCGCGGATGACGCGCACGCCCACGATGTTCTCGCGCAGCACCACGTTCATGCGGTCGATAAAGCTCTGCAGGCGCATAAAGATCGGCGCGGCGTTGGCAACGGTAAAGACCGCCGCCACCAGCACGATCGCAACGACTACGCCCAGCAGCGTGCCCATGGCGGGATCGATGAACCAAGCAAAAATGATGCCTGCCACGGCCAAGAACGGCACCGGCAGCACCAGCTGAATCGTCTGAAGGACAGCTTGCTGAATCACGTTGATGTCGTTGAGCGAGCGCGTGATCATCGAACCCGTGCCAAAGCGTTCAAAGTCGCTGGCGGACAGCTCGAGCGACTTGTCGTACACGGCATTGCGGATATCGCAGGCCACGTTGGCGGCCAGGCGCGCCGAAAGATAGCAGCCCAGCACCGTGCCGCCGCTGGCCATGCCGGTCGCGATAAGCATGTACAGGCCGTTGCGTAATATATAGTCGACATCGCCCGTGGTAATACCGGTGTTGACCATGTTCGCCAGCATCGTGGGAACCAACAGCGTACCGACGTTATCTATCAGCACCGCAAACAGCGTCACCGCAATCAGACCACGGTACGGCCTCATAAACCTCATTAAGAGTCGCATGTGTCCCCCTCGCCCTTATCGTCAGTCTCGTTCTCGGCGGCCACTTGCCGTTTAAATGCCTCGCACTCTTCGTTCAGAACATGGGAGAACTTACCGACCAAGCGCATGATCTCGCGCTGTTCCCACGGCTCGAGCGCGTCGAATGCCTGCTGCTCGGCTTTTTGCGCCGGCAACGCGTAGCGCTTGGCAAACCGCACGCCTTCTTCGGTCAGTCGCACAACCTTGTTCTTACAACTGCCCTCGGCAAACTCCAACGTCGCAAGCCCTCGCGCCCTAAGCGTCTTGATCGCCGAATTGATGGTCTGTTTGCTGTAGAACCATTCACTCGTCAGCCGACTCACGGCAACGCTTCCGCCCGCTGCACTCGTGTCGACGAGCATCCAGTAGGCACAGTCCGAAAGACCGCAGGCGCGCGCGAACTCCGAATAGATACGGTCAAGCCCGTTGAGCATCCGGTCGAAATCGACCGGGCTAACTGCACTATTCATCTCTCCTGCCATTCGATAGTCCGAGTTTTGACCAATTCATATCTCTACATTAGTCCGAGTTTTGACTATCGTCAATAAGCTCGTTGTTTATGGTCGGCTCTACATAAGCATATCGACAAAAAAGACCACCGGCGCGGGGGCGGCGCCGGCGGTTGCGAGAGAATATCGAGTGTTGGCTGTTAAGCAGCGACGGCCTCGTAGACCGTGGCGCCCGAGAAGCTGTCGTGCAGGCTCTTGCCGCAGATCCACGGCAGTTCGACGACCTCGCAGACCGTGTTGACCAGCTCGGAGCAGTCAGTAAAGTGGCCCTTATCGTTGAGGGCCTCGCAATCCTGAACACGCCAATAGCCATCGGTGTGCGTGATGTAGTACTCGTGATCGTTAATCGACACGAAAGCGCGCGTCTTGGAACGCAGCAGCTTCAGAAATCCTTCGAAGTCGGTCTCGACGACATCTCCAGCCTGGAACATGATGTTACCTCCTGGCCCGGCGCCACCATGGCGCGTTGATAAACGTTGGTGCTCCTTTAGTAAAACCTTTATCAGAGCTTATGCGCGCATCATTTAGGCAAGTGGTAAAAAACCGCAGGGTAGACGGGATAAAACGTTTAACCATCCCACCGGTTTATCACATTCTGGCTGAAGTTTTATGCAAACCAACTTTTCCACTTGGTAGCTTGCATTGTTTGGGGCCGGCTGCGCGATTACGGTTTTGGTTCGGCGGGTAAGAACGAGGCAACGAAACCAACGTCAGGAGGACCCATGGAGACCATCGAAGCGCTCATCCACCGCCGCAGCTGCCGCAAATACAGCGATCGCCCTGTCGAGGCCGAGAAGCTCGCACGCATTATCGAAGCCGGCCAGTACGCGCCGAGCGGCATGGGACGCCAGCCGGTCACGTTCGTCGCCGTCACCGACCCCGCAACCGTCGAGCGCCTCTCGCAGCTCAACGCCCAAGTTATGGGCAGCGAGGGAGATCCCTTCTACGGCGCCAAGACCGTTGTGGTGGTGCTGGTCGACCGCAGCGTACCCACGCACCTGGAAGACGGCTCGCTCGCCATGGGCAACCTGCTCAACGCAGCCTATGCGCTGGGCGTCGATTCGTGTTGGATCCACCGCGCGCACGAGGTCTTTGACTCACCCGAGGGACTGGAACTGCTGGCCAAATGGGGTCTGCCCGCCGACGGAAGTCTGCGCGGTGTAGGCAATTGCATTCTGGGCTACGCCGAGGACACGCTACCCGAGCCCAAACCCCGCCGCGACAACGTGGTGTACGTGAAATAGTGCAGGAGTGCCCCAAACTGCCGGCAGAAAAGAAACGTCCCCATCTGCCGACAACGTCGATGTTTTGACAACGCCAGCGAGCGAGCCGCATTTGCGCCAAGGTGACGTGAAATGAGAGGGCGCTGACCTTCTGGTCGCGCCCTTGAAATTGAACGTCAGATTGGTGTGAACGCGGCTCGCGCAGCGTCGGCCGGTCCGCCGTTCGGTAGAACGGCGGAACAATCTAGTCGACCGGATGATAGAAGGTGTCGACGACCGTTTGCTTTACGTTGTCCTGGTCCAGATAGAACTCGGCGAAGGTATCGCCCTGCTGCATGGTGCCCTGCAGCGTCACGACATCAAACGAAGTCAGGCCGTGCTCGAGCATCGTGGTCGCCAGATAGCTGAACTCATCGAGACCCAAATTGGTCCACGTATAGTCGCCCATGGCCTGATACAGGCTGATGAGCATGGCGGGGTTGCTCTTGGCACTGCTGAGCACCTTCGATGCAAACGCCTGCACGTAGCTCACCTGGCGCGCTGTACGATCAAGCGAAGACGTCAGATTCGTCGTGTCGCGCCACTGCACGTACTTTTCTGCCGTTGTACCAAACAGCGTGGTCTCCTGGCCCTCGACAACCGACGTGCCCGGCACAGTCTGCGTAGGCACCAGCGTCACGCCGCCGATGGAGTCATTAATGGGAGCCACGCCCTCGATATTGAGCGTGTAGTAATAGTCGACCGGAATGTTATCGAGCACGCGCGAGGCAGCGGCGGCCGTCAGCGCCGATGAGTTGTCGCCATCGGTGCCATAGGCAAATTGCAGGCACAGCTGCTCGGTCACCTGGCCGGCAAACGAACCATTGGAATACGTATCTACGGCAACCATGCTGTCACGCGGGATGATAATGCCGCGGGCCTCGCCCGTGTCGGTATTAAGCGCTACGACCATCACGGTATCGGACTGGCCCTTCTGGGTGCCGTCATCGTTATTGCGGCCATCAAAGCCGATAAACGCCACCGTGGCCATATGCTTGTTGAGCGCATACTTCTTGCCGTTATAGGTAATGGTGTCGCCCTTGGCCTTAATGACCTTTTCGGTCTTTTCCTCAATCTTCTTTTTGCCTTGGTTCACGCTGTGATTCACAAAGTCCCAGCCCGCAGCAGCAACCGCACCAATCACGAGCAGCACGATCAGCAGCGTGCGGATACGGCGGCGGCGCTTGATGCGCTTAATCGACTCTTTGGAGCGTCGACGACGCTGAGGTGCCGCCTCATCAAGCGAAGGCCACTCTGCCTCATCAACAGGCTGCGCCGCAGCTTCATCGGTCTTTGCCGATGCGTCGGACGGGGCCTCGGCCTTGCTCTGGGATTTTTCGTCAGGTTGAGGTGTCGGAGTGCCTTTAGTCTCCCATTGGGGCTCGACAGGCTCCGCCTCATCCTGAACCTGCCGCTCGGGATTGTTTACTTGATTTTCGTCGGGATCCACCGCATCGATAAAGTGCTTGCCACGGGGGTTCATGACTATTTTGTCTCCTGGTCGCTTGTTAACACACCGCTCACAATATAGCGCGAGTTGCCCTGCGAGCTATCGAGCATGCAGGTGCTCAACTGCACAATCTTACTATCTGCATCAAGTGTCACGCCGTCACGTACATTTTTGAGCAATGCGTCCGGATTACAGACCGAATTAAAGTAGTCCTGGCGCACGGCAGGGTCGGCAAAGTTAAACGAGTTGAGAATGTGACGGTCGTCATATTGATAGGCCGAGACAATCTTATACTTCAGAATATGGCCCGGCGTGTAGATATAGAACTCGGTGTTCTCGTTAAAGAAGTCCGCGTCCTCAAAGTTATGCAAGTTGTGGAACACGCCGCCGTTCACATGGCCGTAGATCACTGTGACGGGATCGCTAAAGTCACGCGCGTTTGCCATCTGGCTAAATGCTGTGCCGTAGGGGTCGTACTTGCCGTCCTTGTCGTGGTCCAGATAAAACAGGTCGTCCGTCGTGCTCTGCAGCAAGGGCGTGTTGATATCCGCACCCGGAATGTAGAGCCACGCATAGATATCGGCATTCTCTTGAATGAGCGGAGCGAAGTCGATGGGGTTGTCCGGCAGCTCCTTGCCCTTTGATTCGACCTTCGTGGCGGGCTTGCCTGTTGCACTCATCTCCTCGGCGCGCTGCTGCTCTAGATGATTCATATAGAGCACGTAGCCGCCGCAGCCGACTGCGACCAGCAACAACACTACGAAAACGCCCTTGAGCATCGTGGCGCGACGCTTTTTGTCCGAGTCGCCCATATGCTTAACTTCCATATGCTTGCCCTGCGGCTGCTGTGCCATGGTGTTCCCTTACCCTGTAAATCGGCCAAAAAAAGGACCCGCACAAGTACGGGTCCTCAAATCTTACGGTTGAAACCGTGTGAGTGCTAGTTGTTCTTGCGAAGAGCAACAAAAGCGCAGGCAGCGCCAGCAGCGGCAACAGCAGCCACAGCGGCAACAGCGGTGGTGTTCACACCGGTAGCCGGGGACTTAGCACCGTTGTCGGTGGTAGCAGCGCCAGCAGCGGTCTTCTCAGCCACGATGGTGTAGGTGGAGAGCTTGGTGACCTTAAAGGTAACATTGCCGTTGTTGTCGGCAGTGAGGTTCAGGGTCTCCTTGCTACCGTCGTTGTGCTGGACATAGACGGTAACCTTGGCGTTGGCGTAAGCCTTGCCAAGGGTGAAGGTGACGGTCAGCGGGTTGGACTCAGAAACGGTACCCTCGACGGTCTCGGTGATCTCAAAGGAAGCGACCACGTTGGCGTTGGCAGGGGTGCCCTCGGCGTTCTTGGTGGTGGAAACAACCTTGACGTTAGCGTTGTTAACGCTGGCGGTCACGTTGTTGGCGCCGGTGGCGGTGGTGTTGGCAGGGCTCGGGGCGGCGAAAGCAGCCACGGGCAGAGCCAGGGCAAGAGCGAGAACGCTCAGTGCTGCCATGAATCTCTTCTTCATGTTAGGTACTCCTCAACTTGCAGCTTGTGGACCTTTAAGTGCCTAGTAGTATATCCCTTTTTTATAAATTGTGACTAATGAGTTCTATATGAAACAACATTGCTGCTTTTTTGCCTTGATTCTCATTTTCATTGCAACAGCCTCAGGACTCAGCGCAACGCGTTGCGCTGAGTCCTGAGGCGCGAATCCG
>USLO01000006.1 GCA_900555515.1 uncultured Collinsella sp. | reverse complement strand
CTGGACACCGGCACCATGGAGAGCCTGCACGAGGCCGCGGAGTTCGTCCGCGCCGTGGAGCACTCCCAGGACCTGCCCGTGTCCGTGCCCGAGGAGATCGCCTGGGAGAACGGCTGGATCACCACCGAGGGGCTAAGGCAGGCCGCCGAGGCCTACGGCAAGTCGGTCTACGGGCGGCACCTGAAGAAGGTCGCCGCCGGCGAGATCGTCAACAGCCCGCGCGAATACTAATTGTCCGGTGAAAGGGGATGAGAGATGATTGACATTCTGGAGCGCGATGGCCTCTCCGTCGACCTGCTCTCATCCCTTTCTTATAAAAGCGAGCTGGGGATATCGCTTAAGAAGAACCTGCATTATTTTGATCGGGACCTTCTGCTTGCTGAGCTCTTTAAAGCTAATGAGTGGTATCAAGGCCAATCGGTATTGGTTGACTTGCCTATAGATAGTCGAATTAAATCTCTTCAGTCTATCAAGCTTAAGTTAGACCGATATTGGCCCGATCATCAAGTGCGTAAAGTCTTTAATGACCTTCTCGGCTTTCGATCCATTGTTGATTCTTATGAATCCGTTCTTGCGTTAAGCGGTTCTGATTTTAAAGTTGTTGATCTATCTGCTGGAAAAGCCATAGACGACGGTTATCGTGGCGTTCATCTCTATTATGTGCGTGAAGCTCGCTGTTATCCGATAGAGCTTCAGTACAATACTTTCTTTGATAGGCAGTTAAATAACTTGCTTCACAAGTATTTGTATAAGAAGACCGTTGATCCGAAGATTGGTGCCTTCTTGCGAATGCGCTACGAGGCCGGTTTGATTCATGATGAAGCTGAGTTCAGAAGGGAGTTGGCTGATGCGCTATCTGGTTGCTAAGTGGTTTTCCAAGCAAGGTTCGCTGGTAATGGCCGTTAAACCAGGTAAGGAGCTTGTTGAGATGATGCGAAGGGTACAGGGTCGTTTTGGCACTTCTGACCTTCAGCTCGTTACCATCAGTCGTCCTTCCGCATATGGCGAGTACGAACCGTTTGAGTTTGTTCATTCCGAAGAGCAGCTTGTGGCGCGCCTTGAGCAGCAAGCTGCGTAAATAAGGAGAATAATGTCTGAGATCTTTGAACCTAAGAACATCATCGTCACGGGCGGCTGCGGCTTCATCGGCAGCAACTTTGTGCACTACGTCGTGAACAACCACCCCGAGGTGCACGTCACCGTCCTGGACAAGCTGACCTACGCCGGCAACCCTGAGAACATCGCGGGCCTGCCGTCTGACCGCGTGGAGCTCGTCGTGGGCGACATCTGCGACGCCGCTCTGCTCGACGAGCTGGTCCCCGGCCACGACGCGATCGTGCACTACGCCGCGGAGTCCCACAACGATAACTCCATCGCCGACCCCGAGCCGTTCCTCCGCACCAACGTGGAGGGCACCTTCCGCCTGCTGGAGGCCGTCCGCAAGTACGGGATCCGCTACCACCACGTCTCCACCGACGAGGTCTACGGCGACCTGGCGCTCGACGACCCGGTCAAGTTCACCGAGGAGACGCCCTACAGGCCGTCGAGCCCTTACAGCTCGACCAAGGCCAGCTCCGACATGCTCGTGCGCGCATGGACCCGCACCTACGGCCTGCGCACCACGATCTCCAACTGCTCCAACAACTACGGGCCCTACCAGCACGTGGAGAAGTTCATCCCCAGGCAGATCACCAACATCATCGACGGCGTGCGCCCCAAGCTCTACGGCCGCGGCGAGAACGTCCGCGACTGGATCCACACCGAGGACCACTCCAGCGCCGTCTGGGACATCCTCACCAAGGGCCGGATGGGGGAGACCTACCTCATCGGCGCCGACGGCGAGAGGAACAACATCACCGTCCTGCGCATGATCCTGGAGGAGATGGGAAAGGACCCCGAGGACTTCGACTGGGTCGCCGACCGCCCCGGCCACGACCGCCGCTACGCCATCGACAGCACGAAGCTCCAGCGCGAGCTCGGCTGGAGGCCGGCGCACACCGACTTCGCCGAGGGCCTGAAGGCCACCATCGACTGGTACGTGGCCAACGAGTCCTGGTGGCGCCCGGCCAAGGAGGCCACCGAGGCCCGCTATAGGGCTCAGGGGCAGTAGGGGAGACTAGCATGGCAGACATCGCATTCGAGAAGGACCTCTCCGTCACGGAGACCGGCATCGGGGGCCTCATGGTCGTCGACCTCGCCGTCCACGGCGACTCGCGCGGCTGGTTCAAGGAGAACTGGCAGCGCGCCAAGATGACCGCCCTGGGCATCCCGGACCTCCGCGTCGTCCAGAACAACATCTCCTACAACGACAGCCGCGGCGTCACCCGCGGCATCCACGCCGAGCCCTGGGACAAGTTCATCTCGGTGGCCCGCGGCAGCGTATTCGGCGCCTGGGTGGACCTGCGCGAGGGCAGCGCCACCTACGGGAAGGTGTTCACCTGCACCCTGGACCCGTCCAGGGCCATCTACGTCCCGCGCGGCGTGGGCAACTCCTTCCAGGCCCTGGAGGACGGCACCGCCTACACCTACCTGGTGGACGCCCACTGGTCGCTGGAGCTCAAGAGGACCTACACCTTCGTGAACCTCGCCGACCCGGAGCTTAACATCCAGTGGCCCATCCCGCTGGACCGGGCCACCGTCTCCGAGGCCGACCTCAACCACCCGATGCTCAGGGACGTCGTCCCCATGGCGCCCAAGAGGACGCTCGTCACCGGCTGCAACGGCCAGCTGGGCCGCGCGGTGCGCGCGCTGGCGGAGGAGCGCGGCGTCGCCAAGGACTTCGACTTCTGCGACATCGACACCTTCGACATGTCCGACCCGGCGGCCTACTCCAAGTACGACTGGTCGCTCTACGGCACCGTGATCAACTGCGGCGCCTACACCGCCGTGGATAAAGCCGAGACCCCCGAGGGCCGCGCGGCCGCCTGGAAGGCCAACGCGACCGGCCCCGCCCTGCTCGCGCGCACCTGCGCCGAGCACGGGATCACGCTCGTCCACGTGTCCTCCGACTACGTCTTCGACGGCACCGCCGAGGTGCACGACGAGGAGGAGCCCCTCAGCCCGCTGTCAGTCTACGGCCAGACCAAGGCCGCCGGCGACATCGCCGTGGCCGGGTGCCCGCGCCACTACATCATGCGCAGCTCCTGGGTCATCGGCGAGGGGCACAACTTCGTCAAGACCATGAGGGCGCTCTCCGACCGCGTCGCCGACCCGGAGGACAAGTTGGAGCAGGTCACCGTCGTGGACGACCAGCTGGGACGCCTGACCTTCACGCGCGACATGGCGCAGGCAATCTTCCACGTGCTGGGGAGCCGCGCCCCCTACGGCACCTACGACTGCACCGGTTCCGGCGCCGTCAAGTCCTGGGCCGACATCGCCCGCGCCGTCTTCGAGGCCGCCAACGGCAACGGCGACAGGGTCGTGCCGGTATCGACCGCCGACTACTACGCCGGCGCCGAGGGCCCCGTGGCCCCGCGCCCGGTCCACTCCGCGCTCGACCTTTCCAGGCTCGAGTCGGTCGGGTTCCACATGCCCGACTGGGAGGAAGAGCTTGGGGAGTACCTCAAGACGCTCTAGCCGCTATCAACTTTTCGAGAGTAAAAGCCGCCGTTCTTTAACGGCGGCTTTTCTTGTTGATGGCTATCTGCGCAGTGGTGCCAATAGTATTTTGCGGAAGATCTTTCACTCGCTTGGCGTGGTGGCGGACCTGCCGGGCTGGTCATCGTAGGCGTATTTGCTGTACACGTTGACCTCCCACTGCTTTTTTTCGACCTTTGCCACGGAATCGAGGATGAAGCCGGTCGCAAGGCTCAGACCGCACAGGAACATAAACGACGCGGCGAGCATGGCGGTGGGGAAGCGCGGAACGAGGCCGGTCTGGAAATACTCGACAACGATGGGCGTGCCCAAGGCGAGGCCGATCACCGCAAACAGAAGCGCGACGAGGCTGAAGAACTTCAGAGGGCGGTAGTCCTTGAACAGCGTGCCAATCATCGCAACGACTTTAATGCCGTCGCTTACGGTATTGAGCTTGGACTCGGAACCTTCCGGACGGTCGCGGTACTCGATGGGCACATCCTTGATGCGCCAGCGGTGGTCGACGGCGTGGATCGAGAGCTCGGTTTCGATCTGGAAGCCCTCGGAAAGCACAGGGAAGGTTTTAACGAACGGGCGGCTCATGGCACGGTAGCCGGTCATGACATCATCGAAGCTGTAGCCATAGATCCACTTGATCATGGCACGGACCAGATTGTTGCCAAAGCCGTGGAAGGCACGCTTGTTCTCCTCGGCGTAGGTGCCGTTGGAAAGGCGATCGCCTACGGTCATGTCGGCCGTGCCGTTAAGGATGGGCTCGCAGAGGGCCTTGGCCGCCTCGGCGGGGTAGGTGTCGTCTCCGTCGACCATCAGGTAGCAATCGGCGTCGATATCGCGAAACATCTGGCGGCACACGTTGCCCTTTCCCTGACGGGGCTCAAAGCGGACTGTGGCGCCGTGCTCGGTGGCAATGCGTGAGGTATCGTCCGACGAGTTGTTGTCATAGACATAGACCGTCGCCTGCGGAAGCTCGCGGTGAAAGTCATCGATGACTTTGCCGATCGTGAGCGCTTCGTTGTAGCAAGGGATGATGACGGCGATGGATTCAGAATTCACTTAATGCTCCTTATACATTCAATCCTAGAAAGTATAGCCGTTTGGGCCTGGCATCCTAAGATGTGGGTTAGTTCTCCAGTTTTGTTGCGCGAATCGTTTGCATGGCCGTCGGGTCTATACTGTTCGTTTGTCAACGATTACGAGTAAAGGAGTTGCATCCGTGTCGGATCAGACAAAGCAACAAGAAACTCGCAGTCTGCCTGCGACGTTTGCTAAGAACGAATTTGAGAAGGACGCGTTTATCCTTCGTCAGCTGGTTACCAAGGATTTTAAGATCAAGTATCGCCGTAGCGTTCTGGGCGTCGCATGGTCGGTGCTCAACCCGCTGCTGATGATGATCGTCATGGCCATCGTGTTCTCGACGATTTTTGGCCAGGGCCGCAATGGCTCAATGACGCCCGAGATGTACCCGCTGTACTTGATCGTGGGTAACATTACCTTTGCCGTCATGTCTGAGTCTACTAACCAGGCCCTGACGTCGATCGTGGGCGCTGCCCCTCTGCTCAAGAAGGTTAAGGTGCACCGCTGGGTTTTCCCGGTGCAGAAGGTGCTCTTCTCGCTGGTCAACTTTGCCTTCTCGCTGGTCGCCGTCGCCATCGTCATGCTGTGGTTCCGCGTTATGCCTTCTTGGCACCTTATTCTGCTGCCGGTTTGCCTGCTGCTGCTTATGTGCTTCTGCATGGGCCTGGGCATGATGCTCTCTGCCCTTACGGTCTTTTTCCGCGATGTCATGCATCTGTGGAGCGTCGTCATTACGGCGTGGACTTACATTACGCCCATCTTCTGGACGACTGACTATATTGCGCAAATGCCGCATCTCGTGCGTATCTTGATGTATGCGAACCCCATGTTCAACTACCTGCAGTTTATGCGCGATATCTTCCTGTTCCAGACTACGCCCTCGCTTATGACGTTTGGTATGTGCGTTGCCTGGGCGGTTCTTGCGCTTATTATTGGCTATACCGTGTTCCATAAGTCCGAGCGCAAGTTCATCCTCTACATCTAAGGAGTGCTGTGATGACTGAATCTGTTGTTGATTACAGCGAGCAGCCTCTGGCTGTCGAGGTCGACGACGTCACCATGATCTTTAACATGGCGTCCGAGTCGCTGACCAACCTCAAGGAGTACTTCATTAAGCTTGCCAAGCACGAGCTGTTCTTTGAGGAGTTTAGGGCGCTTAAGCACATCTCGTTTGATATTCATCGCGGCGAGGTTGTGGGTCTGGTCGGCACCAATGGCTCCGGCAAGTCTACGATGCTCAAGATTATCGCTGGCGTTCTTGAGCCTAGCGAGGGCAGCGTTAAGGTGCACGGTAACATCGCGCCGCTGATTGAGCTTGGCGCCGGCTTTGACCCCGAGCTGACCGCCCGCGAGAACATCTATCTGAACGGCGCCCTGCTCGGCTATACCAAGGAGTTCATCGACGCCAACTTTGACGGCATTATCGAGTTTGCTGAGCTGCAGAACTTTGTCGACATGCCGCTTAAGAACTTCTCCTCGGGCATGGTGGCGCGTATTGCCTTTGCAATCGCGACGATCACCGAGCCCGATATTCTGATCGTTGACGAGACGCTGTCCGTCGGCGATGTGTTCTTCCAGCAAAAGTGCGAGGCGCGTATTCAGCACTTTATCCAGAGCGGCGACGTGACGGTTCTGTTCGTTTCGCACTCCATGGAGCAGGTTGAGCGCATCTGCCAGCGCGCCGTTTGGATTGAGAAGGGCGACCTTCGCATGGACGGCCCGGTTGATGAGGTCTGCAAGGCGTACCGCGAGCAGTTCAACTAGGTTATAATTACTTGCGCCTGACAGGCTTGCGCCTGCTTGGGCGTGCGGTTATTTGCTCCATTAGCTCAGTTGGATAGAGCAAGGGACTTCTAATCCCAAGGTCGACGGTTCGAATCCGCCATGGAGCACCATCGTTTATAGAGCCCGGGCCGCTTGGTGGTCTGGGCTTTTTCACATGCCGGTGTTCTTTGTTCTTGCCGGGTATACGTTTAGGCCGAAGCCGTGGCGTGAGCTGCTATTGTGCTGCTGATGTGGATTGGTTATACGGCGCGCCAAAGGGGGCTGGAGCCGAGCGTGAGCAAGCCTCTGCTTATGACGCTGCCAGCATCGTGGTTCTTCGCGTCAATCGTACGCTGTGCCTGCGATATTGGATTGGCGTACGTGATCAAGAAGGCGTAACAAAAGCGGGGAGGACCAACTTGGCCCTCCCCGCTGTATCTAGTCTGCCTTCAGGCACTCGGGCAAGACGTTTGCAACTGCATTCATCGCCTGCGGCCTCAGGTACTGCTCATTGAGCTTTGCCTTTCTGTAGGCGTAGCGAGTGTCTGCCGAGTATTTGATCAACACATCGGTGAAGAACCGCTCCCAGCTCAGGTAGTCGCGGCTTTCGATATAGCTTGAGGGATCCTCGAGGATTTTTAAGATATCGTTACTGGGAATGAGGCCAGATTGCAGGAGTGTCCACTCGAATGATTCGGGGAGGAACAAGCGTACGTTCTTGTAAACGCGCTGTCCGAGCACCTTTTCGATGTAGGGACCAAATGCTGCTCCGTCTCCAATAGCAAGGATGTTTTGCTCGGGACATTCGTGAATCGTACGTTTTAGATTCGCAACGCCGGTGGCGGTATAGCAGGGGATCCCGAGTCGGTTGCAAAGAGCGTCGTAGAATTGATAGCCAGATTTGCTATCCTCGACAACTACGGCGTCGGGTACCTCGAATCCAACATTTAGATCCTGATACAGCATACTTGCCGTGTGGTCATATAGCGGCTTGGTCACCGAGTAGAAGCGCCTGTCGCTCTTGCGGCCATTGATTGTTTTACTTGTCGTGTTGACTAGCTTCAGGATCTCATCAACGCTGTAGGGGAGCTCGTTGGCATCGCGACGAGATATCAGAACAAAATAGTTGGACGAGCCGTTGACGGCTTTGGCGAAGTCCTTTGAGTAGATAAACTCGTTACCCTCATCTAGAAAGACGATTGAATCTTCGATGATCGATAGCTCGCGCTCCCAGCGTCTGCCGGAAAGCGTTTCGCAAGGCACGTCGCAACTGAGTGCAACGCCGCTTTCCGGTCCTCGGTCGTTGTAGTCGCGAATCATCGAGATGAGCGTCGTTTTACCCGTGCCGCTGTTGCCGCGTATAAAGGAAATATTGCGCTTAAACGTGAGTGTGTATTTGACCTTTGCACGCTCTACGACAACGGTATGCGTTCCCTTCATTACTCATCAACATCCAAAAAGTCATTCGTGGCGCCGACAAACTCCTGCATGTTTCTGACGATGCGGCCATCGTTTTCAATGCGGATTTCAAAGCTCTTCCAGGGGAATTTCATGATGTGGTATAAGGTCACCATCACATCCTGCTCTTTGCCGATCTTGAGTAGCCAGCGGGCACAGTTGTCTCCGCAGGTGGATGCGTTGAACACCATATTTGGGAGATTGCGCACCAGCAGCAGCGTCTTAACGCCGCCGGACAGTTCGAGTGGGGTGATCGAGCCCAGCTGTTTGCTTACGATGTTGTGGGGACCGATGAGCTCTGATCCGTCCACGCTTTTAATAATCTGTGCGGCCATAGGGTCTTCGAACCATGAGTCCAAGTATGAGTTCCTAAAATAGGTTTCGGTATCGTAGATGGAACCGGGGTAATCCCCCAGATGGATGCTTAACATGCGCGTCTCCAGACGTTGTGTGACTGCAATGATTATATGCCAGTAATAAAGTGCCGCCAGTAGCGAGGTTGCTGCTGGCGGCACTGGCATTATTAGCGTGTGAATCGCGTTGATGGATTTGCTCGCGAGGCTACTTTTCGAGACGTTCCCTCAGCAGCTCCAGCGCGTGGGCGTAGCCTTGCAGGCCCTCGCCGGTGATGGTGGCGAAGCAAGCTAGGCGTGCATAGCTCACCTGGCGGAAGTCTTCGCGCGTCTCTACGGCGCTGATGTGCACCTCGACGGCAGGGATGGCAACGGCCTTGAGGGCGTCGAGGATCGCCACGCTCGTATGCGTGTAGGCAGCCGGGTTGATGACGATGCCGTCGACCTTGCCGTAGGCCTCCTGGATCTTGTCGATGATGTTGCCCTCGTGGTTGGACTGGAAGACCTCGACCTCGTCGAAGCCCTGTGCGGCGCCCGCTTTCTGGCAGATCTGCACTAAGCGGTCGTAGCTGTCGCTGCCATAGATGCCCGGCTCGCGAATGCCGAGCATGTTGAGGTTGGGGCCATTAATGACGAGTGCTTTCATGGTTGCTTCCTTTGCGATTGCAAAACCACCGCAAAGGAGCCTGTCCCCTTTGTGGTGGTTTTGGTTAGAGGGCGGGTGGGAGGGTGTCGAGGAGGGCTTGGGCGGTGTTGGCGGCGCAGTCGCGTGAGTCGATGATGTAGTCGGCCCAGGCGCGGTAGCGCGGCATGCGCTGTTCCGCCAGCTTTTCGATGCCGTCGCGGGCGGTGATGGGGCGGCCCTTGTGGGCGAGCTCTTCGAGCTTGCGGTTGAGCATCACGATTTGGCTGTTCTGGTGCAGCAGCGGATAGTTCTCGTCACGCGTGACTATGCCGCCGCCGGTTGAGAGCACCAGGCCGCTGCGCTTGGAGATGTCGGCCAGCGCCGCCGTCTCCTGCTCGCGGAAGGTTGCCTCGCCGCGCTCGACGATATAGTCGGCGCAGGGCATGCCCAGGCGCTCCTCAAGCGCTCGGTCCAAGTCGATGTGCTCGCGACCCGTGAGCAGGGCGATCTGCTCGCCCACGCGGGTCTTGCCCGAACCCGGCATGCCGATCAGGGCAATGTTTTGCTCGCGGCGGGACAGACGCTCTGTTACGTCCAAGATGCGCTTGCGCGGGGTGACTTGGCCGGTATAGCGCTCGACGGCCTGTGCCGCTTGGGCCACGAGCATCAGCAGGCCGCCGATGCAGGGGATACCGCGGCGCTCGGCCTCGAGCATCAGGCCCGTGCGGGCGGGGTTGTAGACAATGTCGATAACGCCTTCGAGCGCATCGAGCCCTTCGAGCGTGCAAGGCGCGTCGGGGCAATGGGGGAACATGCCGGCGGGCGTGCAGTTGACGAGTAGGGCGGCGTCGGACTGCTGCGCGATGTTGCCGTAGTTGACCTCGCTCGTGCGGCCCACGGGCACCACGGTGGCGCCCAGGTCGCCGAGCACCATGCTTGCCGTGGTGCCGGCGCCACCGGTAGCGCCAAGCACGAGGACCTTCTTGCCGGTAACCTCAACCCCCAGCTCCTCGACCAGGCACTGAAAACCAAAGTAGTCGGTGTTGTCGCCGCGCAGGCGCCCGTCGGGCAGGCGCGTGATGGTGTTGACGTTGCCCATGCGCTCGGCGAGCGGGCTCAGCTCGTCCAGGTAGTTCATGACGGCACGTTTGTAGGGGATGGTCACGTTGGTGCCTTCCCACTCGTTGCCGGTCATAAAGGCCGAGAGGTCCTCGGGCTCGCGCTCAAATCGCACGTACTCGAGCCCAGCGAGCTCTTTGTAGATGGTCGGGGTGTAGCTGTGGCCCAGCACGCGGCCCAGTACGCCGTAGGGGCGGGTTGCGGCGGTATCGGTCATCTAGAGCACCTCCGTGTAGCTGCCAAAGTAGGTGAAGCTCTCACACACGTCGTCGATCGAATCGAGCAGGTCGTCGAGGGCCTTGCTGCCAAAGGGGCAGTCCAGGTCAAAGTAGAACATAAACTCAAAGTCGCGACCGGGGATGGGGCGGCTCTCGAGCTTGATGAGGTTGATGTTGAGTGCGTAGAAGCGCTCGAGCACGCGATAGAGGGCGCCCGGCTCGTTGGCCGTGGTGATCATGAGCGAGGTACGGTTGGCGCCGGGGTAGACGCGCGGCTCGCGGCTGATGACGACAAAGCGCGTGTAGTTGTTGTCCGAGTCTTGGATATTGGGCTCCAGCACCTCGAGGCCATACAGCGTGGCACAGCTGCGCGAGGCGATGGCGGCGACGTCGGTGCGCTCGGAGTTGGCGACCATCTCGGCCGACATGGCCGTGTTTGGGTACTTGGTGGCGTGCAGGTCGTGGGACTCGATAAAGCCGGCACACTGGGCAATGGCTTGGCCGTGGCTGTAGACCTCGCGCACGTCGGCGAGCTTGGTGCCGGGCTTGACGAGCAAGTTGTGGTCGATCTTGAGGCGAAGCGAGCGCACGATGTGGAAGTCGAACTGGGCGAGCAGGTCGTAGACGGCGTTGACCGAGCCGGCGGTGGAGTTTTCGATGGGCAGTACGCCAAATTCGCAGAAGCCGTCGCGTACAGCGCGCATGACACCTTCGAAGGTCTCGAAGAACGCGATATCGGGCACGTCGAAGAGCTTACACGCGGCGATTTGACTGTAAGCACCCTCAACGCCCTGGCAAGCGACGGTGGCAGTTTGAGGGAAGGGCGTGTCGGAGGCTGCAGCCGTCGCGTGGGCCTTTTGCGAGACAGTGATGCCCTTGAGCTCGTTGATGTAGCGCTGCTGCTCGGCCTTGCTCATGCTCATGAGGAGACGGAACAGGGTGATGGTCTGCGCCTCGTAGCGCTCGGGCGCGCGGCTGGCGAGGTTGTTGAGCTTGGAGCGCTCGCGGGCGGGGTCAAAGACAGCCTTGCCCATCTCGATCTTTGATTTGGCGACCTCGGTGGCAATGTCCATACGCTCGACAAAGCTGTTGAGGAGCGTGGTGTCGATGCCATCGATGGTCTGGCGGATATCGGCAAGGTCCATGGAGGCCCCTTTCACGTAATGGCAGAGTTGACGGGCAACCCAGGTGAGTCGGGTTAGCGCTGGGCGGCGTCCTCGAGGAGGGCGTCCCAGATGGCGAGCGCCGCGGCTGCTTCGGCAACGGGGACAGCTCGGGGGACGATACAGGGGTCGTGGCGGCCGTGGACCGAGAGCTTGGCATTTTCCATGGCGTCCATGTCTACGGTCTGCTGCTCGCGGCCAATGGAGGGCGTCGGCTTTACGGCCATGCGCCACATGACGGGCGCGCCGGTGGAGATGCCGCCCAGAATGCCGCCGGCGTTATTGGACTCGACCTCGATCTTTTCGGTCTCGGCATCGATGCGATACGGATCGTTGTTCTCGCTGCCGCGCATGGCGGCCACGGCAAAGCCCATGCCAAACTCCACGCCCTTTACAGCGGGAATGCCAAACGCGATTTGCGCGATGCGGTTCTCGATGCCGTCAAACATGGGGTCGCCGATGCCCGCGGGAAGCCCGTAAATGCCGCACTCCACGATGCCGCCGATGCTGTCGAGTTCGTCGCGCGCGGCTAGGATCTCCTCGCGCATGCGGCCGGCTGCGGCGGCGTCAATGCACGGCAGATCGTTCGTAAGGATCGCCTTGCGGTCGGCCTCGCGATAGGCCATATCGTCCATCGGCAGGTCGGAGATGCCGCCGATCTGCGCGACGTGCGCCATGACCTGAATGCCGCGGGCCTCGAGTGCCTGCAGCGCAATGCCGCCAGCGATGCATAAGGGTGCCGTCAGGCGACCGGAAAAATGCCCGCCACCAGCGACATCGTGCATGTTGTGATACTTCACGCGCGCAGGGAAGTCCGCATGTCCCGGACGGGGCTTGCGGCGCAGCTCGGAGTAATCCTTGGAGCGCGTGTTGGTGTTCTCGATAATCGCGGCGATGGGCGCGCCGGTGGTATATCCATCGACAACACCGGCGATGATGTGCGTGGTGTCGGCCTCGCGGCGTTTGGTCGCGGTCTCGTCGCGACCGGGGGCGCGACGGTCGAGGAAGGCCTGCAGCTTCTCCTGGTTCACGGCGATGCCCGCCGGGATGCCATCGAGCGAGCAGCCGATAGCGGGGGAGTGAGATTGGCCGAAGATGCTCAGATGCAAGACGTTGCCAAAGGTCGAGGACATGCTATTCCTCCTCGAGTGTGACCTTGCCGCCCAGCAGGCGGTAGTGGTCGAAGAAATCGGGATAGGACTTGTTGACGGCCTCGGCGCCGTGAATCACGACCTCGCCGGTGGCGCGGCTCGCGGCGATGGCGGCCATCATGGCGATGCGGTGGTCGTTGTGCGAATCGACCTCGCCTCCGGTGAAGGCATCGACACCCTTGATGATGAGGTCGTCACCGGCGATGCGCACCTGCGCTCCCAGCGCGGTGAGCTCGCGGGTGGTGGTGACCAGACGGTCAGATTCCTTGATGCGCAGGCGTGCGCAGTCACGGATGAACGTGCGGCCCTGAGCCAGCGATGCCACGGCCGAGATGACGGGCACCAGGTCCGGAATGTCGTGGGCGCTCATCTCAAAGCCGGCGAGCTTGTCGGACTGCACGGTGGCGGCGTTGGTGGAGCGCACGATGCGGGCACCAAAGCGCGAAAGCGCGGCGAGCACGTTGCGGTCGCCCTGTGCGGAGCTCAGCGACACGCCCTCGACGGTGATGGGGTCGGTGCCGATGGCGCCGGCGCACAGCCAAAAGGCGGCGTTGGACCAGTCGCCCTCGACGGCCACGCTGCCGGGCGTGCGGTACGAGCCGCTGCTCACACGGAAGTTCGTGACCTCGGGCTGACCGTCCTTGGCGGGAATGCGCTCGACGTTGACCTCAACGCCAAAGGCCTTCATGGCCTGGATCGTCAGGTTGATGTAGGGGCGGCTCTCAATGAGGCCAGTCACCTGCACACAGGAGGGCTGGGCGAGCAACGGGGCTGCCAGCAGCAGGCCCGAGATGTACTGCGAGCTTACGTTGCCCGGCAGCACAAAGGTGCCCGGGCGCATGCGTCCGCTTGTCTTGAGCGGAAAACCGCCCAGACCCTGTAGGTCGCAGCCGGCGGCAATGATCTCGTCCGAGAGCGGGGACAGCGGGCGTGCGCCTAGGCGGCCCTGTCCCACAAAGGTTGCCTCTGCCCCCAGCGCGCAGGCGACGGGCAGCATAAAGCGGAGCGTGGAGCCGCTCTCGCCGCAGTCGAGCGTGCCGCCGGCAAGGGCCTTGAGCAGGCCGAACTCAATGCTCTTCATGGTGGGGTGGACCTGGAAGCCGTCCTCGACGGTCTCGATGCGAGCGCCCAGTGCCGTAAGGCAACGCACCGTAGCCTCGATGTCGGCGCAGGTGGTGTTGCAGGTAACGTGCGTCTCGCCGTTGGCAAGCGCAGCGCAGATGATGAGGCGATGCGCCATCGACTTGGACGCGATGGCGGGAACGGTGCCCTTAAGCGGGGACGGGGTGATGCGGGCTAGCATGCGAATGCGTCTCCCTTCTGGCCGAGGCCCTCGGCAATGAGTTCGTGGAAAGTGGAAAGCGGCGTGCGGTCGATGCTGCAGCGGCCGATGCCGTGCGGAATCACCAGGTCGATGGTGTCGCCCGCGCGCTTCTTGTCGTGGAGCGCCTCGGCAAAAACGGCATCGGCATCTAGGTCGCAGCGGGTCTTGAGGCCATGGCGGGCGCAGAGCTCCTCGATACGACCGGGCAGTGCAGCATCGCAAATGCCGTGCAGAGCCGCGGCGCGCGTGATGATGCCCATGCCGATCGACACACAGTTGCCGTGTCCGAGCTCAAAGTGCTCGCAGGCCTCGACGGCGTGTCCGGCGCTGTGTCCAAAGTTGAGGAGCTTGCGCTGGTTGATCTCGCGCTCGTCGGCAACGACCACGGCGCGCTTGATGTCGATATTGCGGGCGATGATGAGCGCTACGCGCGCCACATCGCGGTTGAGCAGCTCCAGCGTGAGTGGGGTCTTCTCCAGCTCGGCGAAAAGCTCCGGGTCGGCGATCACGGCGTGCTTGACGACCTCGCCGCAGCCGTCGGCGAACTGCTCGGGCGTGAGGGTGGCCAGGCACCCCACGTCGGCGATAACCACGCTCGGCTGCCAAAAGGCGCCGGCCAAGTTCTTGCCTGCAGCCAGGTCGATGGCGGTCTTGCCACCCACCGACGAATCCACCATGGCGAGCAGGCTCGTCGGGATCTGCACAAACTTGCAGCCGCGCATGTAGGTGGCGGCCACAAAGCCCGCCACGTCGCCCACGACGCCGCCACCGAGTGCCACGATCACGTCGGAGCGCGAAAGCTCATGCTCGGCCACAAACTCCAAGATGTTGACGTAGGTCTCTGCGCGCTTGTGTACCTCGCCGGCTTCGAAGGTGCAGATGCTTACCTCATAGCCTGACGCTTCCAGGCTCTGCTTGACGGGCATCTGGTAGAGCGGACCCACGTTGGTGTCCGTCACGATGACGGCCTTGGTACCGCCGGCAGTGGCGCGCACGAGCGGTCCCGCCTGCTCCAGCAAAAACGTGCCAACATGCACCTGGTAGGGGCGTGCAGTGTCGATATCGATGGTAATCGCCATAAGCTTCGGTCCTTTCGACCTGGCGTGATAGGTGGTCTAGTGGGAGGTCTCGTCGTCGAGCGCGCGCTTAATGCGGTCGCCCTCGGCAAGGAGATTCTCCAGATAGCGCTGGTCGCGGTCCTTGAGCGCACGGCTGTAGGCGCCAAGCGACTCGATTAGATGGTCGATCTCGAAGGCGAGCGCGTCGGCGTCGTCGATCATGAGCTCGGACCACATTTGCGGGTTGAGGTGCGCCACGCGGGTGAGATCGCGGTAGCTACCGGCCGAAAAGCCGTGGTGGACCTGGGCGGTCGGGCTCTTTACGTAGGCGTTGGACACCACGTGCGCAAGCTGGCTCGTGAAGGCGATGACGCGGTCGTGCTCGGCGGCGCTGGTCACGCTGAACTTGCCAAAGCCCAAGGGGCGCACCATCTCGCGCACCTGGCCCAAAAGCTCCAGTTTGAGTGCATCGTCCACCGCGGGCGGCACGAGCACGAGCGGCGCGCCCTGGAACAGGTCGGCGCGGGAGTGCGCATAGCCCGAGTACTGCGTGCCCGCCATGGGGTGCGCGCCCACAAAGTAAAAGCCGTTCTCGCGGGCAAGCTCAAAGGCGCGCTCGCACACGATGCCTTTGACGCCCACCGTGTCGATCACCACGGGGCCCATGATGGCGTCGGTGTCGGTGGCGTCGGCGAGCGCCTGGGCGTGCGCCTCGAGCCACTCGATGCATGCCTCGGGATAGCAGGCCAGGACGATGATGTCGCATTCGCCGAGTGTCTTATCGTTGAGCTCTCCGGCGACAGTGCCCATGCTGGCGGCCGTCATGACATCGTCATCGGGGTCCCAGGCCAGCACGCGGACGCCTGCCTGTGCATAGCCGCGGGCAAAGCTGCCGCCGATGAGGCCAAGGCCGACGATGCCGGCGCACTTGGGGCCGCCCTGGTTAACGCGCGCGTTTCTCACCGTACCCATGGCTACTCCATGGTCTCTTGGCAGACAACCTCGCGGATGGCTCGGATGCGGCGCATGGTGTCGTCGAACTGATCGGGGGTGAGGGCCTGGGCGCCGTCGGACCAGGCGCGGCTCGGCTCGTCGTGGACCTCGATCTCCAGGCCGTTGGCACCGCAGGCGGTCGCAGCGAGCGCCATGGGCTCAACGTAGCGGGTGTAGCCGGTGGCGTGGCTGGGGTCGGCGACGACGGGCAGGTGCGACAGGTGGTGCAGCACCGGCACGGCGTTGAGGTCGAAGGTGTTGCGGGTGCGGGTCTCGAAGGTGCGGATACCGCGCTCGCACAGGATGACGTTGTCGTTGCCCTCGCTCATGATGTACTCGGCGGCCATGAGCAGCTCGTCGATCGTGCCGGACATGCCGCGCTTAAGCAAGATCGGAGTCTGGGTCTTGCCGACCTCCTTGAGCAGGGGGAAATTCTGGGCGTTGCGGGCGCCGATCTGCATGACGTCAATCTTCTTGTCCAAGAAGACCTGTACGTCGCGTGGGTCCATGATCTCGGTGACGATCGGCATGTCGAGCTCGGCAGACGCCTCGCACAGCAGGTCGAGGCCGGCGGGGCCCATGCCCTGGTAGGCGTAGGGGGAGGTGCGGGGCTTGTAGGCGCCACCGCGCAGCATCGTGGCGCCGGCGGCCTTCACGCGGCGTGCGATGCGGATGAGGTTCTCGCCCTCGACGGAGCAGGGACCGGCGATGACCTGGAACTGGTCGCCGCCGATCTTGACGCCGTGGCCGCAGTCGATGACGGAATCCTCGGGGTGGAATTTGCGGTTGGCACGCTTAAAAGGCTCGGAGACGCGCTGCACGCGCTCGACGACATCCATGGACTCGAGCAGGAACGGGTCGATCTTGGTCGTATCGCCCACCAGGCCGATAATCGTCTCGTTCTCGCCGCGCGAGACGTCGGTCTTCAGGCCTTTTTTCTCAATCCAGCTGACGATATGGCTGACGGCCTCGTCGCTGGCGCTCTGCTTTAGAATTGCAATCATGGTGTGCCTCTCACCTCGATGGATAACTTTTGCAAAAACGGCCCGCATTGCGAGCCGTGTATATATGGTGCATGAAAGTTTATACTATCTGACTCGCTTTTGCCTTCTAAAGTGGGCCGTTGCACCGCGTCTCCCACGTAATTGCAAAGCTTTTTCTTTTATTTTGATAGCCCGTGGTGCACTTGGGTATAATGCCAAACGTTGGCCCTATTAGCTCAGGGGATTAGAGCGTCTGCCTCCGGAGCAGAAGGCCGTTGGTTCGAATCCAACATGGGGCACCATCGAACGTAAGACCGTCCGAACCTCGCATGGTCCGGGCGGTTTTTCTTATACCGACGCGACGTGATGGGACGTGGTATGGCAGCAACGGATATCGAGCGCGGACTCTCGACCGCCGAGGTCGAGGAGCGCATCGCCGCCGGTAAGATCAACCGCAACATGGAGCTCAAGACCAAGTCGGTCAAAGAGTTCATCATCGAGAACCTCTGCACGTTGTTCAATTTGATCAACGTGATCTTGGCGTTCCTGGTCATTTTGACCGGTTCGTTTAAGAATCTGACGTTCCTGTTCGTGGTGTTCCTCAATACCGCTATTGGCGTCATCCAGTCCATGCGTTCCAAGAAGATGGTCGATAAGCTCACGCTGCTGACCTCCAAGAAGGCCATCGCGGTGCGCGACGGTGCCGAGGTGGAGCTCGACCTGGACCAGATCGTGCTCGACGACATCATCCGCCTGGGGCGCGGCGACCAGATTCCCGCTGACGCCGTGGTGGTCTCGGGCGAGGCACTCGTGAACGAGAGCCTGCTGACGGGCGAGAGCGACCTTATTAAGAAACAGCCTGGTTCCGAGCTCATGAGCGGCAGCTTTATCGACTCGGGCCTGCTGCGCGCCCGCGTGATTCATGTCGGCGCCGACAACTACGTGGCTAAAATTAATAACGAGGCCAAGTACGTCAAAAAGGTCAATTCCGAGATCATGAATGCGCTTAATGCCATCGTGCGCTTTGCGAGCATCATCATGATCCCGCTCGGTTTGGCGTTGTTTGCCTCGAGTGTGAGCGAGCTGTGGGATGCCGCGGGTACCCCGGGCGATAGCGCGCTTTCGTGGTGCTTCTCCGAGCTGTTGGCTGGTCATGTGCCTTCGTCGGCGCTGCTGTCTACGGTGGGCGCCCTGCTGGGCATGATCCCGCAAGGCCTGGTGCTGCTGACCTCGTCGGTGCTCGCCATCGCCACGGTGCGCTTGGCCCGCCGCAAGGTGCTGGCACAGCAGCTCTACTGCATCGAGACGCTCGCTCGCGTCGACGTGCTGTGCCTGGACAAGACGGGCACCATCACGTCGGGCCGTATGGAGGTCGAGGGCACGTATCCGCTGCCGGTTGAGGGCGTGAGCCTAGACGCCGGCTCGGACGAGGCAGTCGTTCCCGTCGATACCACGGTGCTCGATTTTGCGCTGGCTAACGTCGCGCGTGCGACTTCGGCCGATGCCAACGAGACCTGCCAGGCGCTGCTCAACTATTACGCCGACCGCCCGGTCGAGGTGTCTGAGCCGCTGTCGGTCATTCCGTTCTCGTCCTCCAAAAAGTGGAGCGGCGCGTCGTTTGTGCAGGGCTCCTATGTGATGGGCGCCGCGCAGTTTGTGCTCTCCGATCGTGTGTTTGCCCAGGTCGAGAACCGTGTCGCCGAGCTTGCCGATACTTGCCGCGTGCTCGTGGTGGCGCGCGTGGACGGCTTTACGCCCGATGGCGATATGGTGGGCGAGGCCGAGCCCGTGGGCTTTGTGACCATCCGCGACGAGATTCGTACCTCGGCGGCCGAGACCATCGGCTACTTTAACGAGCAGGGCGTGACCCTCAACGTGATCAGTGGCGACGACCCGCGTACGGTGTCGTCGATCGCGCGCGTGGTGGGCGTGCCGGGGGCGGACGCTTATGTGGACGCCACGACGCTCGATACGCCGGCCAAGCTCGATGCCGCAGTGGACCGCTACCATGTCTTTGGCCGTGTGACCCCGCAGCAGAAGCGCGAGCTCGTGCAGGCGCTCAAGCGCCGCGAGCACACCGTGGCCATGACGGGCGACGGCGTCAACGACGTGCTGGCGCTCAAGGAGGCCGACTGCTCCGTGGCCATGGCGGCCGGCTCCGATGCCGCGCGCAACGTGGCCGAGATCGTACTCGTCGACAACGATTTTGCCTCGATGCCCGCCGTGGTGGCCGAGGGCCGTCGCTCCATCAACAACCTGCAGCGCTCGGCGTCGCTGTTCCTGACCAAGACGCTGTTCTCGATGGGCCTGGCGGCGCTGTGCATCGCGCTGCCGCCGTACCCCTTCGAGCCCATCCAGATGACACTCATCAACTTCTTCTGCATCGGCGCGCCGGGCTTTGTGTTGGGCCTGGAGCCCAACAATGCTCGCGTGAAGGGTGCGTTTTTGACGAACGTACTCAAGCGTGCGCTGCCGGCGTCGATTGCAGTCATTATGGCTGCGGCGCTCGATATCTTTGTGGCGCGCGTGTTTGGCTTTAGCCAGCTCACGCTGTCTACGATGTGCCTGCTTACGTCCTGCGCGGCGAGCGTCAGCCTGATCTGGCGCATCTCGCAGCCTCTCACGCCCTTACGTGTGGTGCTCTTTGTGTTTGTAGTCGCCGGCATCCTGGTGGGCGTTATCGGATTCCCGGAGCTGCTCTCTATTGCCAACCTGTCGATAGGCCAGATGGTTATCTTGGCTGTCATCGTGATCTTTACCTGCTCGGTGTTCTTTAAGCTCGCCACGATGATGGATTCGCTCAAGCCGCGTCGTCGTCATGCCGCAACTGGTTTTGGGCGTGGTGTGCGCGTTCACCTGGGTCGCGGTGGCGGCAAGGTGAGCTCGACGGGTTCGACGGCCGAGCGTTTTGCCAAGCGCGTCGCCGCCGACATGGCGCAGCGCCGCGAAGATCGCACCGCTCGCGAGGCCGAGGCCCGTGCACTCGAGGGCGTGGCCCAGGCCCAGCCCAAGAAAAAGAAGAGTGCCGGAGCCAAGCGCTCTCGCGTGACCAAGTCCGCCCAAGGCATCAAAGTCTCGATGCCAAGCAAAAAGAAGAAGTAACTACGCGCCCTGGCGATGTTGAATTGGTGCCTTGTTCCTGTGGGGCCGTGGCGATGTTATGCTCTAACCTCGATTGTTTGAATTGCTTCGAAAAGAGGATGCCGTGATCTGCCCGCATTGCCTTAAGACTATCGAGGACGGCGCCTCGTTCTGCCCCTACTGCAACGCCTATGTGGGTCCGGGCGATGGTCCCGAGCACACCGAGTTCGTGTTCTGTGAGGGCTGCGGTGCCCGTCTTTCTCCGCATGATCGTACGTGCTCCAAATGCGGACGCCCCGCTCCGGGTATCCTCTCCGAGGACGCGGCCGCATCCGACCTGGCAGCGGGCCGCACGGCAGGCTTTCCGCGTCTAACGCAAGAGCAGATCGATACCGAGGTGCCTCATGCGCCGGCCTCTGCCGCTGCGGTGCTTTCGGACGCCGCCGATCCTAACGAGACCTGCGTGCTGCCGGCTTTCGATAAGGATTTCGGTATTCCCAAGGTCGATATTCCCACGCCGGTTTCCCTGCACGACGATGCTCAAAAACCCAAGCGCAAGGTGCATCCCGACGAGGACGCCTATCACAAGCACAAGCGTCATATTCCCAAGCCGCTCATTATCATCGCGGTCCTTGCCGTTGTTTGTGGCGGTGCCTATTGGTTCGTGACGACCGATCCCATGGGTGTCATGCCTGGCTTCTACGACCAGTTTGGCCAAGCTGCACAAACCACCTTCCCCACGCGCCAAAAGGGCGAGGCGACTGAGGACGATACCAAGCAGGACGATTCTGCCGAGGTGGTCCAGGAAGAAACCGTGCTGACCGATGATCAGCTCTATACCAGGCTCGACGGTCTGTATCAGACCATCGTGTCCTACGGTGACGAGGGCCAGATCGGCGAGGTCATCGATTCCTTTAACAACGGCTATCTCCGAACGCCGCTGTCCACCCGTCAGGAGCTGTCGCAGAGTGCCTACGCCCTGCGCGACCAGATTAAAAAGACGCAAGATGAGCTCAACAACCTTAAGTATCAGGACGATACGGTCTATGCGGACGACATCGCCCACTTAAAGCAGCTTGCCGAGTGGATGTACGAGCGCGTCGACGTGATCTGCCAGAGCTGGGATATCTCGCTGGCCATTCCCGATGGCGAGTCGATGAGTTCCCACCAAAGCGAGATCCTGGCGCCCATCGCACAGGGCGGCAACAGCGCGCTGAATCAGTACGACGCCAACGTGGGCTCCTGGAAGCCGCAGCAGCGTTCCTAAAATTAGTTCGCCATAGTCGGCATAACCTACGTGCGCAATTGATGTAAGCGCATGCTTATTGCTACAATTCGTACAAATATGCTTTAAACGCACGAGGAAGGAACCACATGTTTGGGTTTAAGAAAGAGCTCTATACGCCCGAGTATCAGCTTGCCGGCGACGAGTGCGCCGTTATCGAGACGTCGAAGGGTACCATCAAGGTCAAGTTTGACGGCGAGGGCGCTCCCATTCATGTCGCGAACTTCTGCGAGCTTTCCACGATGGGTTTCTATGATGGCCTTAAGTTCCATCGCTATGTTCCCGGCTTCGTCATTCAGGGCGGCGACCCCAATACCCGCGATATGTCCGGCGCCGACGTCGCTGCCGGTCTTGAGGGCCCCGACGGCATGCCCGGTACCGGTGGCCCCGGCTACTGCATCAAGGGCGAGTTTGCCACCAATCCGCGCAACAGCCATGTCGATGGCGCCCTTGCCATGGCACGCTCCATGGACCCCGATTCCGCGGGTTCGCAGTTCTACTTCTGCCTGGGCGCCCAGCATAACCTCGATTCCGGTTACACCGTCTTTGGTACCACGGTCGAGGGTCTCGATGTGATTTCGCAGCTGCGTGCCGGCGACGAGATCGTCCATGTCGAGATCGTTCACGAGTAAAGGGGATTTCCTTGAATAGCCAGCTGATCCAACAGGGCCGCGCCGCTTACCGCGCGGGTGATTTTTCCGCTGCAGCCCAGATGCTTGGGGCGGCAAAGACTCCCGATGAGATTATGGGCGAGGCCGATCACCTTCGTGGCAACGCCTTGATGCACCTGGGCATGTATGCCGAGGCCGCCGAGGCCTACGCCGCCGCCCTCAACGACGGCACCTACGGCAAGCGCGGCGCGCTGCTCACTAACCGCGGCAAGGCGCTCGCCGCCGTGGGCGACTACACGACGGCCGCTCAGGCGTTCTCTGCTGCTACGCAGGATGCTTCCTATGCCACGCCGTTCAAGGCCTATCTGGGCCTGGGCAATGCTCTGTTCCAGTCGGGCGACTATGCCAACGCGGGTACTGCCTTCCGTCAGGCTGCCATCGACGGCGCCAATCCGGCTCCTGCCGCCGCGCTCGGCGAGCTCGGTCGTTGCTTCATTAAGCTCGGCCGTCCGGCGGATGCCGTGGAGACCTACCGCACGGCTATCGACTTTGCCGGCCCCCGCGACGACACGCGCGCGCTCAACGCCGGCATGGGTCAGGCGCTTTCTGCCGCCGGCCGTCCCTCCGACGCACTCGACGCCTTTAACGCCGCTACTGCCGATGGTATCTACCAGCTCACCTCCGAGCAGGCCGATGAGCTTGCCCGCGTGCACGATTCGCTTGCCGCGCTGTCTGCCCAGACGGCTATGGCCACGGCTCCGGCGCCCGCGATGGACGCCCCTGCCGTCGATCCGCTCGATCCTACGGGCGCGACCGGTCAGTTTATGCCCGATCCCTCGGACACCGGCTTCTTTACACTGTCAGAGTCCGAGATGGTCCAGCAGGACCGTCAGGATCGTAAGCAGGCCAAGGTCCGTCGTCGCCATCGCCACACGGGTCTTAAAGTCTTCATTGTGCTGCTTCTGCTCATTTTGATCGCCGCGGGCGGCCTGGGCTTTGCCTACACGCGCGGCTTTGGCTTCCCGTCTCAGGAATCTGTGGTTTCCGATCTGTTCCAGGCTGCCGGCGACGGTGACACCGCAAAGGCCGAGTCTTGCCTGGCCTCGAGCCTGTCCGAGGACGCCAAGTCGATGATCATCTCCTCGATTCCGCAGGGTGCCACCGTGTCCGTCGAGGGCATGGATCAGTCCATGACCGAGACGACCGCCAAGGTGAAGGCATCGCTGTCCAAGGGCGGCGAGCAGGAGTACACCGTCAAATTCGTGCGCTCCGACAACCATATCGGCTGGGCCGTTTCCTCGCTCGATATGGATTTCTCGGCTGCTGACAACCAGTAGTGACCTTATGGGATTTAGCTTTGCCCGGCGCTTCACCGCAAGTGAGGTGCCGGGCTTGCGCTAGTATGATGAGCTAGTAGTTTTCCAGCAATCATCCAACACATCAGGAGTTGCGTTGTTTTCTTTGATGGATATGTTCTTCGGTAGCTATGCGGGCGATCTTGCCATCGACCTCGGCACCGCAAATACGCTTGTCTCCGTGCGCGGCAAGGGCATCGTCATTCGCGAGCCCTCTGTTGTCGCCATCGACAAGAACGACGAGCGCATCCTGGCGGTCGGTATCGAGGCAAAGCGCATGCTCGGCCGTACGCCCGGCAACATCGTGGCCGTTCGTCCCCTGAAGGACGGCGTCATCGCCGACTTCGATGTTACCGAGGCCATGCTTCGCTACTTTATCGACAAGGCGTCTGAGAAGCGCTATCCGTGGACCCCGCGTCCGCGTGTTGTCGTCTGCGTTCCTTCCGGTGTCACGTCGGTCGAGAAGCGTGCTGTCTTTGAGGCCACGATCCAGGCCGGTGCCCGCCAGGCCTATCTGATCGAGGAGCCCATGGCTGCCGCTATCGGCGCCGACCTGCCCGTCGAGGAGCCCACCGGCTCCATGGTCATCGACATCGGTGGCGGTACCACCGAGGTCGCCGTTATCGCCATGGGCGGCATTGTCGTCTCGCAGTCCATCCGTATTGCCGGCGACGAGTTCGACCAGGCTATCCTCACGCACGTTCGCGATGCCTACAACCTGGCCATCGGCGAGCGCACGGCAGAGGATATCAAGATTAAGGTCGGCTCCGCCGTGCCGCTCAAGGACGAGCTCGACGTCGAGGTCAACGGCCGCGACGTGATCACCGGTCTGCCCAAGACCGTGCGCATCGAGAGCGAGGAGATTCGTCGCGCGCTCAACAAGCCGCTCGACGAGATGGCCAAGGCCGTCAAGGACGCCCTCGATGCCACGCCGCCCGATCTTGCCTCTGACCTTATGTACTACGGCATTTTGCTGACCGGTGGTGGCGCTCTGCTACGCGGTCTCGACGTGCGTCTGCGCGATGAGACCGGCGTTTCGGTCAACGTCAGCCCCACGGCGCTCGATAACGTCGTTAACGGCTGTGCCCGCGTGCTCGAGGCCAATGCGTTTGATGGCGGCTTCGTCCAGACCAATGCTTAATTTCCAAAAGGTGGATTCCATTTGGCACGATCTTCGGGTTTCTCCACAAATCTGAATACCAAGCGACAATCAACGGGTATGCGCCCGTTGATTGTTTTCAGCCTGATTTCGGTGTTGCTGCTC